>NZ_JBDGQZ010000021.1:27695-64596 GCF_042218505.1 Halobellus sp. | reverse complement strand
ATACGGGAAACTCACCGGGCGTCCAGCGGCCTGTTTCTCCATCGCCGGCCCCGGGACCTCTCACACGGATTATTCGTCGGCGTCGTCGCCCTCGTATTCCTGGGGCTCAACGGGATCCGCGTTGGTGTAGCAGGTCTATTCGGGCTGTATCCCAGCCAGACCGTCCTGTTCGCGTCCGTCGTCGCTGCCATCCCGGCCGCAATCGGGGTCGCTGTCGGGAAACGCCTCCGAGTGGCTGCCAGCGAGCGGTCTCGCAGACTTGTCGTCTTCGGTCTCCTCACCGTCGTTGGATTTCGTCTGGTCGGCGGGGGACTGGGACTGATTTAAGCGTCGGTGCTGAGATGTTGACCGGCGCTTGATTCTAGTGAATAGATCCGCTAGTTAGACAGTAGAGCGAATTCCGAAATCCACGAGTGAGAATCAAACATCAGAGGTGAAGTACTATTCCCTGTCACACTTGGCCCATCACTGAGGGGAGAGAGACCAACAGTAATTGAGAGATAGTTTTAGGAAAACACGAGAGGACAGAAGCTGCATAACATAGGAACTTCCCCACAACACAGTTCACATCAGTCTCAAGCGTAGTTGGATAGCCACTGAAGTCTACTCATTAGAGACGAGAAAGAGGTATCCGGTCCTAACTGTCACGCAGGGATACCGAAACGAAACGGGGGCGCTGTTTTCAGTAGAACAAACAGTCAACAGCTTTGTGAGTAGTAATATGAATTACACATTAAGCGAGCCTATAGTTGGTGTATCCCCTGAGATATGAACGGCGAGGAATTGATAGATGAACTCTAATCAACAAGCGTATCACGAAAAAATTTCAAAATAACCCGCAAAAACGGCGAAGAATATAAGTTACATTTGTCCTGATATTCAGGTGATGACAAACAAAGAACACAGTCATCGAACGGATAGTAGCACAGATGATGGCGCTCCACAAGATTCAGACGAACCAGCCACAACGTCAGCAGACACTCACACGCTCCCCGAAGAGGAGATAGTCCCAGAGTTAGAGGCGTTCATCAACGAGTTAGAAACACTCCAAGACGAAATCGCACACGGGGGAGAATCGCCCCATATCCGATACCTGGACGTAGTACACAATATCGAGTGGATTATTGATTATCTCGAAGAAGTCAAATATGCCGTCGAAATCTGGGACGATTACCGAGAATGGAACGAGGCGGGAGAGATAGTCGAACGAAAGTCGATGACTCATCTATATCAATATCTCCCACTGTGCGCTGTCATCGACGACGAAGAGCGCATCGAGGAGCTTGTGGACCAGTTCCCCCAATAGATTCTAGCCCCCACCCACCACAGGTCGAAACAGTGCGAGTGGGGTCGCCGTCGATTGTCCGGTCTTGCTGGTACTTCCTGTTGCTGGGTCGTGCTTCTGTATACCACGCTCAGGATTACTGTCGGGAGTGCCCTGAGAAGGGGAACAAAAGCGCGTTGTGACTCACCGATGTGAGCGTTGCTGCCCTCCCAACGACGAGTTACTCCTCAGCAAGACGAATCGGTTTTAGCGTTCGAAAATCGGGCCCATAGACTGCAATCCGGTGTCGAAACGTGGCGTCGTCCCACACGAGTTGGTCCTTGGTAATCCGCGGGTGATGTCGTTGGCTCAGGGGCACAGAGTGACCGTGTCTCGTGAGGCCGTGAATGCCGTGGAAGAACTCGAAGTCGTCCGTGTCGAACGCCGAGGCAAATTTTTGATAAATTCTGCGAGCGCCACTCCGGTCTGCATCGCTCGGTGAGGGGACGCCGCTCGGATGGTTGTGGAACTTCGCGATGACTTTCGGCACTGTACTACCCGAATACGCCCGCACGACTGCGTCCACCATCGCCTGCGTGTCGTAGCTGGTCATCTTGCGCGTAGACATCAGGTAGAATTTGTCTTCGTCTAATGGAATGAGGTCTGTCGGGTGGGTGTACGTTTGGCCGGTGAGCACGTAGACGGTCTCGACGAGACTAGCCTGTCCATCTCGAGCGCGGGCCTCGAGTTTCTGGAGGTAGTGTTTGTTCTGTGGGACGACGAATGTGCCACGTGAATGCGTACCGTCAGCGATCTCATCGTCGCTTGAATCTGTCTCTGTGTCCGCGGGTGCTGTGCCCCCAATTGATCGCTGCTCGCGGATCCCCCTCACGTCGTCGCGAAAGCGTTTGACTGCCGCGTCTGTGTCTTCATCGTGTGCGTCAAGTGCCGCCTTCACAGACCCCACGGAGCCATTGTATTCGTAGAGACGTTCGAGAGCTGTCTCCACCGAGACGTCACCAGCGTTTACCAGTTGTTCGATGTCAGCGGTAAATTCCGCAAACCGGTGGAGATAGCCAAACGTGTCGGCAGCCTCAACGACGCTCGTTGCGAGAAAGAGATCGCCATCAGAGACCTCGAGTGCTTGACGGGCTACGGCCTCCCGAACATCGAATTGCTGTGTGAGTGATTCCCACGAGTTCTACTGTACACCACCGAACACAGACTCGCAATCAGAATCAAAGACTGAGTCCGATGTCCTTGTTCGTGACGCGATCGGGACTGTCTCGCACTATTCAAGCGACGGGTACGGATTCATTTCGACGACCGATCTCGCCGGTGTTGATCACCCGGACGCAGACGTCTCCGAGGACGTGTTTTTCCATATCAGTGAGTATCCCGGGCACGACGCTACCGAAGGTGAACTCCTGGCGTTCAAAGTGATCAAGACTGAGAAAGGCTTCAACGCAGTCGAGATCTCGAAACGGCAGCGGCAACAGCAGGATGACCGGGATGACACATTTGCGAGCACCCGTCCGCAGTGGTCGAAAGACACGTGACTCCGAGTTCAGACGAACTCTTTTCTGAACAATGTCCGGTCAGGTCATCACGCTGGGGTGAACTTCTATCGAAGGTGTTCGAGAATCTGTAGAATCCGAAAGCCGAGTTCGCCGTAGTCTTTCTCGGTTCGTCCGGCTTTCTCGCGCAGTGCGAGTTGATCGCCTCCACCGGGATGCTTCCGCTATGGCCTGCTGTAACTTCGACCCTACCTCCGACTGATCTTACAGATGCCGTAAGATGGTTCACCACGTCTTTGTCACTCTTCCTGACGGGAGAAAAACGGGAGAGACGGCAGTACAACTAACGGTACAAGCGTATACACGTTACTTCTCGCCGGTTTCGACCGAATTTGTGTTTGGTGGCGGTTTCGACCGGACTGGCGTGACTCCCACGCCGGTTTTCGTGCCGATCTTACAGCCACACCCCTGGAGCGATCTTACGACAACTGTAATATGTCTCGTGAGCATCGTCACTCCTCGGTCTCGGTCTCCGGAAACCCCACGTAGAGATTATCAACGCCGTCGACCTTCCGCCGCTTGAGGAGACGTGTCGAGCCGGCGGCGAGTTCCTCGATCGCATCGAAGATGTCACCGACCGTCTTGCTGGTCATCGTCACGGCGACGTCGTCGGTGCCGTTGAGCAGGCGTTTCACTCTGGGCCGGGGGAGTCGATACGCTTCGCCGGCACGCAACCGCTCTTTGGTACCCCACTCTTCGATCCGTTGCAGGACAAGCTCGGCGCGGCGATCACGCTTCCGTACCGAGGCAAGAACGGCATCGACCCCATCCTCGCGGGCCCGCGTGACTTTGTCGCCCGCCGACAGCTCGAGATCGACGCCAGTCTCGTCGGCGAGATGGCGGATCATCGCGTTCTGCTGAGACCTGAGGATTCCGACCTTGCGATCGACATCGTCGTTGAAATCGTCCCTCAGTTGGGGGAGCTTCTGGTTGAGGGCGGCGAGTTGCTGGTTGAGCGGGCCTTGCTGGTCGCGGAGTTGCTTCATCACCACGACCGGGGGCTCGCTATGCCCCTCGCCGATCACCAGTTTTCGGAGGGGTGTGAGCGTTTGGAAGGCCTCTCGGAGGTCGTTGCTGTTCCGCTCGATTTCCGAGGAGACGTCATCGAGATCGTCGCGGAGCCGTTGGTTCTCGGCCTCAAGATCAGTGATCCGATCGCGGAGCCGCTTGTTTTCAGCCTCGAGTTCGGCAAGGCGGTCGTCGAAGCGAGCCTTGAGGTCGGCGAGATCATCTTGGAGTGCGTCGTCGTGAGTAGGGTTGTCATCGGTGGTCCCGGCGGTCACGGTGGTGTCGGGTGTGCTCATCTTGTCACTCAGGTCGGGCATCGGTTGGGGGACTTTCCTCCGGTTCGGCACAGAAGTCGTAGCTTAGACCACAGACGACTGTGTGGTCGGTAATGCTCATTGCTCTCCTTCCGGCGACAGCGCCTCGGTGATCCGATCGGCCCCCGCTTGCAAGGTAGCCCGCCCCGTCTCAGTTAGTAGATAGCCGTTCGTCCGGCCGTTCAGCTTTGTTTTTGCCACGAGGCCAGGGTCGACGAGCGCGTCGAGATTCTGATAAAGGCGGCTGTGATAGATGGGCTCGTCGTAGGCCTCGCGGAGTCGGTCTTGGATGGCGCGCCCGTGCGGTTCGGGGTCGACCCGCTCGGCGAGGGCGGCGATTGCCACGAGGCAATCTCGCTGGAAGGCGTGCAGGTCGCTCCACGTGTGGACTGGTCGGGTTGAGGGTTCGAGTTGCCCGCCGTCAGTGCGGAGCCCCTCGTGGCCGTCAGGCAGGTCGGGGCCGTGCTCAGCACACGCCAGGGCGTTTCCCGGGCGGGCGTCGTCGTAGTGGTCGTAGACATACAGGACATCGGCGGGTGCCCCACAGATGGTCATCCCACCCGTAATCGAACACCACACCTCACACGTACCGCTTGGGGCTTCGACGACATCGAGGATGTCCGGAGCTGGGTAGTCGCTCATCGTGGCACCTCCACGTTGAAACTATCCGTGGTATCGTTTCGCCGTCAACTGCTGTTAGTACCGTCATATTCCGACACTCCCAGCGGTCGCACATAAATCGTGGTGCCGATTCTTCGCGCCCGAACACGGATCCCGAATTCGGTCTTCCCACCCGCGATTTTATTACCGGCCCCGCGAAAGATGTGCGTCGTAGAATGAGCGACAGAGAGTCAGACAGGCGAGTCCCGTCGGCTGTCGGCGACGACGGCGTCGGGGTCCTGTCCCAGTCGGATCTGACCGTTCCGACCCACCAGATCGTCGACCCGGACGGCTCGTACGACCCGGATGCGGTCCCGGACCTTTCGGAAGAAGACCGCTGTGACCTCTATCGGTGGATGGTGACCGACAGGGTGTTCTCCAGGCGGATGGTGAAGATCCAGCGCCGTGGCGAGCTGGGGACGTTCGGCTCGACGCGCGGGCAGGAGGCGAGCATCGTCGGGAGCGCATTCACGCTCGAACCGGAGGACTGGCTGTACGTCGGTCGCGCCTGGACGCCGATGTTTATGCGCGGCGGGTCGATGACGGATATGATCAACTTCTGGCGCGGCATCGAAGCGGCCCAAGAGGCATTTGCGAAACAGAACTCCCAGATTGCGATCTCGATCGGCTCGCACGTCCCACTCGTCGCCGGACTCGCGTGGGGAATGCAACTGGACGACGCCGACGCCGTTGCCACCGCCTACATCGGTGACGGCGCGACCAGTACCGACGCGGTCCACGAGGGGATCAACCTCGCGGGCGCGCTCTCGCTGCCGGCCCTGTTCTTCTGTCAGAACAACCAGTACGCGATCTCGATGAACGTCGAGGATCAGACCGGGGCAGAGACGCTGGCGCAAAAGGCGCTGGCGCACGGCATCGACGCGATTCGCGTCGACGGCCAGGACGTCCTCGCTGTGTACGACGCCGTCGAAACGGCCCGCGAACGGGTGAAAGACGGCGATCCGGTCTTCGTCGAATCGGTCACCTACCGGCTCGATGCACACACCACGAGCGACGATCCGACCCGGTATCGCGACGACGACGAAGTCCGGGCATGGGAGGCCAAAGACCCAATCGAACGGTACCGCTCGTTCCTGGAATCCGAGGGCCTGTGGTCCCGAATCGACCACGACGCGGTCGTCGAAGACATCGAAGCCGAGTTCGACGAGGCTCTTGCGGCCGCCAACGAGTTCGAGGAGCGGCGCGCCGCAGAGATGTTCGCCCACGTCTACGACGAGGCCCCGCCGGAACTCGCCCGACAGATGGAAGCGTTCGAGAAACTGCTCGAAAATCGACCGGAGATGGCCGACTACATCGACCAGCGACCGAAGGGGTGACTATGCAGGCAACAATCGTTCAGGCGGTCAACGAGGCGTTACACGGAGAGATGGACCGCGACGACCGGGTAATCGTCTTCGGCGAAGACGTTGCAGAGAGCGGCGGCGTCTTCCGCGCGACGGACGACCTGCTGGAGACGTTCGGGAGCGACCGCGTCGTCGACACGCCGCTCTCCGAGATTGCAATCGTCGGCGGCGCGACCGGGATGGCGATGTACGGCTACCGCCCTGTCGCCGAGATCCAGTTCTCGGGGTTCCTCCCCCCGGCATTCGATCAACTCGTCACCAACACCAGTCGGATTCGCTGGCGAACGCGCGGGGAACTCACGGCACCGATGGTGGTCAGGATGCCGTACGGGGCGGGCGTCCGTGCGCTCGAACACCACTCCGAGTCGCTGGAAGGGGCCTACGCGCACATTCCGGGTCTCAAAGTCGTCGTGCCCAGCACGCCTGCAGACACCAAGGGACTACTCACCGCGGCCATTCGCGATCCGGATCCGGTTCTCTTTATGGAGCCAAAGCGGATCTACCGCTCGATTCGAGAGGAGATTCCGGACGGCGAACACGAGGTCCCGCTGGATGAAGCCGTAGTCCGTCGTGAGGGGGAAGCGGTCACCGTCGTCGCCTGGGGATCGATGATGCCCTCGACGCTCGAGGCGGTCGAGGGCAGCGATATCGACGCCGAGGTGATCGATCTCCGCACGATTTCGCCGATGGACACGGACACCGTCGTCGAATCGGTCAAGAAGACCGGCCGGTGCGTCGTCGTCCACGAGGGGCCGCGGACGCTCGGCGTCGGGAGCGAACTCGTCGCCCGGATCAACGACGAGGCACTGATGTATCTGGAGGCGCCGATCGAACGGGTGACCGGGTTCGACACCCAGGTGCCGTTGCTCTCGATGGAGGATTTCTACCTCCCGCATCCGCCGCGAATCCTCGACGGGATCGAGCGCGCGCTGACGGCGTGAGTCGCCGGGTTCTCTGGACTTACTTGCTGAACCAGGGAAATACTCAAAAGGTTGTGCATCGACCGCTCGGTATGGTCGCACGAAGCTTCGAGTTGCCGGACCTCGGTGAGGGAATCGTCGAGGGCGAACTCGTCTCCTGGCTCGTCGACGACGGCGACACCGTCGAGGAGGATCAAGTTATTGCCGAAGTCGAGACCGACAAGGCCCTCGTCGAGATTCCGAGTCGGTACGACGGAGTCGTCAAAGAACGCCACTACGAGGAAGGCGAAACCGTCCCCGTCGACGCGACGTTCGTGACCTTCGAGGTCGACGATGCGGGCGACGCCGCAGCGGTCGCTGAGGTTGGCGCTGGAGATGCCAACGAGGCGGGAGCGAGTACAGGGAAGCCAGCATCAGGAGCGGAGACCGAGGGTACTGGCGCGTCCGGAACGGAGGGCACAGCCAGATCGAACGGGACGGAACCGACCGCCGGAGAGACGCCGGTTCCGGACGAGCGGGTCTTCGCGTCCCCGAGCAAGCGCACGATGGCACGAAAACTCGGCATCGACATCGGACGGATCGACGGATCTGGTCCGGGCGGCCGCGTCACTACGGCAGACGTGCAAGCGCACGCCCAGAGCGCTGGTGAATCGACCACGGCCCGAGCGAGCGACGGCGTCAGGGAGGCACCCGCCGGGCGTGAAAACGGATCAGTCGCCGTCGTCGAGGAGCCCGCGAGCCGCGAGCGGACGCTCGCTATGCCAGCGACGCGAAAACTAGCCGACGAACTCGGGGTGGATCTGGACATCGTCCCCGCAAGCGAGGAGCGGGAGGGCGAACCGTTCGTGACGCCCGAGGACGTCCGTGGCTTTGCGGAGCGTGGTCGCGAGGTCGAAACGGCCGGTCGTGCGACGCCCGCACCACAAACCACGGCCGACGCCGAGCGGACAGCCTCGACGGCAGGAGCCGTGCGCGGGACCTCCGAAGCGGCGGAGGCCGACAATGCAACCGAAACCGACCTCTCAGACCGTCCCGGAGACCGCGTTCCGTACCGTGGCGTCCGGCGAACGATCGGCGAACAGATGGCCGAGTCGAAGTTCACGGCGCCGCACGTCTCTCACCACGACGAGTTCGATGCGACCGACCTCGTCGAGTTGCGGGACGAACTCGACGCGGCCGCCGGCGAGGACGTGAAACTGACGTATCTCCCGTTCGTCGTGAAAGCGATCACGAGCGCACTGAAAGAACACCCGTATCTCAACGCCAGTCTCGACGAGGAGGCCGGCGAGATCGTCCTCTACGACGAGTACAACATCGGCATCGCTGTCGCGACGGACGCCGGCCTGATGGTCCCGGTCGTCGCCGATGCCGATACGAAGGGCCTCAAGCAACTGGCCACCGAAATCGAGGACCTGGCCACGCGGGCACGAAACCGAACGATCGCGCCCGAAGAGATGCAGGGTGGCACGTTCACCATCACGAACGTCGGGGTCATCGGCGGCGAGTTCTCTTCTCCGATCATCAATCACCCCGAGGCCGCCATCTTCGCGATGGGCCCGATACAGAAGCGCCCCTGGGTCGTCGACGACGAGGTGGTCGCCCGGACCACAATGCGGTTTTCGATGTCCATCGATCACCGACTCGTCGACGGTGCCGATGCTGCACAGTTCTCGAATCGGGTGAAGGAACTCTTAGTGGACCCGTTACCGCTCCTTTTGGAGTGACCGCTGGCTCCGAAGCGATTCGGGGGTCGATGCGCGGGGCGGCCGCAGACGGATGATTTTTTGCCCCGTGCCCGAGAGCAATCGAATATGGTAATGGGCGATATCGCAACGGCGACGGATCTTCTCGTCATCGGTGCAGGACCCGGCGGGTACGTCGCGGCGATCCGCGGCGCGCAACTCGGAGTGGACACGACGCTGGTAGAAAAAGACGCCTACGGCGGTGCCTGTCTCAACCGCGGGTGCATCCCATCGAAGGCGTTCATCCACGGGGCGGACGTCGCTCACGAGGCGGGGAACGCGGAGGAGTTAGGCATCCACGCCGACCCGGCGGTCGATATGAGTCAGATGCAGCAGTGGAAAGCAGGCGTCGTGGATCAACTCACCTCCGGCGTCGAGAAACTCTGTAAGGCCAACGGCGTCTCGCTTATTGAAGGGACAGCCGCCTTCGAGGACGAACACACCGCTCGCATCGCCCACGGCGGTGAGGGGCAGGGTATGGAGACTGTGGAGTTCGAAAACGCCATCATCGCGACGGGGTCCCGACCGCTCGCGATTCCCGGTTTCGACTTCGCTGACGACCCGGTGCTCTCCTCGGCCGATCTCCTCCAGATGGAGTCGACCCCTGACAGCCTCGTCGTCGTCGGGGCGGGCTATATCGGAATGGAACTGTCCACGATGCTGGCGAAACTTGGAACCGACGTGACCGTAGTCGAGATGCTCGATGATGTCTTGCCCGCTTACGAGGACGATATCTCCCGGATGGTTCGGTCGCGAGCAGCGGACCTCGGCGTCGACTTCCACTTCGGCGAGGGCGCGACCGGGTGGACAGACGCCGACGATGGCGTCGTGGTAGAGACCGAAACTGAGGCGGGCGAGACCTCCGCGTACGAGGGTGACGCCGTCCTCGTTGCCGTCGGACGGCAGCCCGTGACTGACACGCTGGAACTCGAATCGATCGGACTCGAACCGAACGAGAACGGGTTCATCGAGACCGACGACCGGGCCCGGACCGACGCAAAAAACATCTTCGCGGTCGGCGATGCAGCCGGGGAACCGATGCTGGCGCACAAAGCCAGCGCCGAGGGGGTCGTCGCCGCCGAAGTTGCGGCAGGGGAACCAGCAGCACTCGATCACCAGGCAATCCCCGCTGCGGTGTTCACCGATCCCGAGATTGCAACGGTCGGGATGACAAGCGAGGAAGCGACTGCCGAGGGTTTCGACCCAGTCGTCGGCGAGATGCCGCTGCGGGCCAGCGGTCGAGCGCTCACGATGGGCGAATCGGAGGGTTTCGTCAGGATCGTGGCCGACGAATCGAGCGGCGTCGTCCTCGGCGGCCAACTCGTCGGCCCCAACGCCTCAGAACTGGTCGCGGAGGTCGCTCTTGCCATCGAGATGAGCGCCACGCTCGAAGACGTCGCCGATACGGTTCACACCCATCCGACGCTCGCTGAAGCGGTAATGGAGGCCGCAGAGAACGCCCGGGAACGGGCGATTCACACACTGAACCGCTGACCGAGACGGCAGTCATCATTCTCTCAGGACCCAAGGAACTATTCTTCAGCGCGCAGAGCGTCGGGTATGCCGAACGATGGACCGATCGAACGCGTCGGGATTCACGACTGGGGTACGCATCCGTGTCCACCAGTGTCCCTCCGTGACCTGCTCGCAGAGACCGTCCCTGAGTGCGAGTTCACCGTGTGCGAGGCCGACGACTTGACCAGTCTGGACGCGGTCGTCACTCTGTATCATCGCGACGAATTTCTCGACAGGGGGCTCCAATGGGTCCACAACGTTCGGTCCGGATACGAGGATTTCCCCCTCGACGCGTACGACGAGGACTCGATCGTACTGACGAACAGCACCGGCGTCGCGGGGGACCTCGTCGGCGAGAGCGTCGTCGGCCTGGTCCACTCGTTGGCGAAGGGGCTTCATCGCTACCGGGACAAGCAAGCGGCCCGCGAGTGGGAACGCATTCCGTGGCGACGCCCGTTCGAGGTGAGTGGATCGACGGCGTGCGTCGTCGGCGTCGGCGAACTCGGCGGGAGCGTCGCAACCCGACTCGGCGTCCTCGGGGTGGACGTCGTCGGGGTCGACATTCGACCCGTCTCGGGACTCGGCCTCGACCGTGTGCACGACGCGTCGCGGATCGAGCGAGCAGTCGAGAACGCGCGTTTCGTCGTTCTCACGACGCCGCTGACAGACGCCACTCGTGGACTTGTCGATAGCGAGGTTCTCGACGCGATGCGCGACGACGCGTACCTGATTAACGTCAGTCGCGGGGCGATTGTCGACCAGGACGCCCTCGTCGAGGCACTGGAGAACGATGACATCGCCGGCGCGGCGCTGGACGTGTTCTACGACGAACCGTTGCCTCCGGAGGCCCCGTTCTGGGAGATGGACGAAGTCATCGTGACCCCTCACGCGGCCGCGCAAGCGGCGACCTACGGCGACCGAATCGCCGACCTCGTCGAGACCAATCTGAGTCGCCTGAACAACGACGGAACACCGTGGAATCAACTCGTCTGAGCTGGATTGCGGGTCAAAAATATATCACAGTCGGCCTCTTCTTCTGTCCTGTTTGTAGCCCAGCGAAGGTCGGTTCCACTTGCGAAGCGTCAGATTTTTCGCCTATGTCGAACAGTAATACAGCAGAAGTGAACTAACGCCGGCTCGTATGGCTTCAAAACTGGTGGAAAGCGCAATATACCGTTCACGAAGGGGTGTGTATCTATATAAAACCGTATGTCATTCGTGCAATACGAAAATATGTTCGTGAGAGTTGTACTGGTTGTCTTTGTGGGCAATACCGGGAAGACTCAGCGACGTTACGAATGTGTCTGATTGAGTTCAATGATGTTAGCCGCCCTCCGGAGTTCGGGGAGGATCTCGGAGTCGATCCGGTCTTGATCTATCCGACTGACCGGCCCAGAGACGCTCAGTGACGCCGCGATTTCGCCGTCGCAGAGAATCGGGACCGCGACGCAGTGTAGCCCCTTGATTCGCTCCTCACGATCGTACGCGTGCTCTCGGTCCCGGATGTCGCCGAGCGCCTCGAAGAGTTCATCACCGTCAGTGATGGTGTGCTCAGTTTTCGCCGGAAGCCCGTGTCGCTCGATGATCTGCTCGACCCGTTCCTCGGGAAGGTATGCGAGAATGGTCTTGCCGAGTGCCGTCGTGTGCAGGCGGACCGACTGCCCCGCGTACGAATCCAGGCTGACGGCGTTCTCGCCACGTTCGCGCGCGAGAAATACCCCGAGACCGTGCTCTTCAACCAGTAGGTTCGCGTACTCCCCCGTCGCCTCCGCGAGTCGCTCCATTTCCGGTAGTGCGATCGAGTACAACCGCTCGCGGGACCGAGCATACCCGCCCAGGTCGAGAAACCGAAGCGAAACCCCGTACTCCTGGTCACGTTCCACGACGTATCCCAGATGTTCGAGCGTGCGGAGGTAGTTGTGTGCGCTGCTCTTCGGGATGTCGAGGTGGCTGGACAGTTCGGTCACCGTCGCGCCGTCCAGCGACTTGAGCGCCTCGACAATCCGGAAGGTTGTCTGTGCAGTTTTTACTGGAGCGTTCGGTTCCGAAGAATTAGTGTGCATACAATACGAATAATCTTTCATTATATTATAATTTTCGTTCGGAATCCAATCCCTCGATTCGTATCGTCCGGCTTACTCCACGCTCGGTTCTGACTCCGATAGACAGATTCCGCGAACGACGCGGTCCTATCCCACCTGATAGACCGCCAGCCTCACACCTTTTGATCGGCGTGTTCCAGTCGCAACGAAGATATGATTCTCGAGCCACTCGAGTTCGCTGGTCGGCACCTCGAACTCGGGGACCGAACAAAAGTACACGTCCGCAGGATCAACCGGCTTGCCCTCGCGGATGCGCTCGCTCACTTCGGGATCGGCGAATCGCATCCCGCGGTTCTCCACGTAGATCCGGTCGCCGTCGGACGTCTCGATGGCGTACTTTGCGACGATTTCGCTGGGACGTCGATCGCGATAGATCTGGTAATCGGCGCCTGTCGAGAGGACCTCTCCCTCGATTTTGCCCGTCGCAGTGCCGCCGAGAATCGGGATGATCCGACGCTGTCCGTCACCCGTGTCGCCGATCTCGATCGGTGACTCGACCTCCACGTCTAGTTCCATCACGCGTTCGAGGCCCAGTTCGAGGTTCGGATCGTCGCTCTGCCAGTCATTTGGCATACGCTTCACAGACGTCCGAATCTACATAATCGTTTTGTGAGTACCTCATCGCTGTCCCGCGGTAAGGCGGCGAAATCATAACAAATGTACTGTTGTTATCTAACTCGCTATGTAACAGAGTATTTTATGCTGAAAAGACTCGGTATCTTCGCCAATTTATTTAAATATTCTCGTCTGAATAACAGTTATAATATTTTACGTAATTTGCTCTATTATACTTGAAAAGTCATCAAACTCTAATTTAAGGGTAACAATTCTATTCTGCACAATTCAGTTTTATGAACAGTATGTAATCAAGTCACTTACAAAGAATATCAGGCTCGCAGTTCGGCTTCTGCCAGTTCGGCCGCGCTTCTGATCGCCCCGACAGAACTCAGGTGACCGGCCCCGACGGCCGTTTTCATCGCTTTTGCCGCCGCGCCTGTCACAACCTCAGGTCCGAGTTGGGCGACTGTCTGATCACCGACTGAGACGATCCACCCGGGAACGTTGAACCGGTAGGGCTCCAGTCGGGGCGCGAAACCAGCCGACCCGGATATCTCGTGATCGACGAGCCGAGCAATGTTGTCCGCGACGGTGCGGGCCTCCCGAAGTGCCGCAGAAGCCGACGCGGGGATGGGTTCGCCATCGGCGTCGACGCCGCGGGCCGCGTCGCCGACGGCGAACGTGCGCTCGTCGACCCGGAGGTCGCTCTGGACGACCGGCCGGTCGCCGCTCATCGCGTCGGTACCGGCGATCCCACCGGCCCAGACGAACACATCTGCCGGAAAGGTCCCTCTGTCAGTTTCGACAGCATCAGCGGTGGCTCGCTCGACCGTGGTTCCCGTCCTGACGGTCACACCCTCCGATTTTAAGGCCGACCGGACCGCCGTCTGAAACTTCGCCGGGAAGTTCGGGGCGACGTTGTGTTCTTGTTCGAGGAGCGTCACTTTTGTAGGGACGCCCTCCTCATCCGCGAGCGCCGCCAGTTCGCCGGCGGTCTGGATGCCGGACAACCCCGCGCCGCCGACCACCGCGTCGATGACGACCGAATCCGAACCGTCCGCTCCCGACTCATCGACGTCCGATTCATCGACTCTCGCTGCGGCCTCGAAGAATGCGTCGTTGATCGCCAACGCGTCGTCGATCGACGTGAGCGGACGACCGTGCTCTGCGATGCCGGGAATGCTATAGTCGGCGGTGTCGGAGCCGAGACAGATCGCCGCATAGTCGTACGAGAGAGTCTGTCCGTCTCCGAGGTGGACTACCCGCGCGTCTCTATCAATCTCGGTCACGCGGGTAGTTCGGATGGATGCGCGGTCGAATAACTCCGAGAGCGGCACACGGATCGCCTCACTCACGCCCGGGCGTCGGATAACGCGATGGACCTCGTGCTTGACGAGGTGCGTGTCCGACTCGTCGACGACGACCAGTTCGACCTCAGGGGGGAGCGCCGACTCGAGTTGTCGGGCCAACGTCACGCCGGCATACCCTGCGCCGAGAATGAGAACGCGCATATTTGATAAAGGGGATGCACAGTCAAATGTCGAACGGCCGAGGGTGAGCGGTCCGAGTCGGAAGGCGCTGGCATAGACCAGTGTGACAACCTCCGAATCGGGTGACCAGACAGCTTCGATCGTGGACAACTGACCTGGGTGAGATCACTGTGCGTCGAACTGCTGTGAGAGAAGGTATGGGGAAATCGAAGAGAGACTGGATCCAGAGGGTATTGCGAGGGGCAAGGCCGACTATTCGGTATACGGCGCCGCGGAATCACTCGGGATCATAGACGATGAGACGAATCTGGACTCGCACCTCAACATTCCTCAGGCAGTCAGGCTCGCACCTGCAGAATGGAGAGTCTCGCATCTGCAGAATGGAGAGCCTCGCATCTGCAGAGCAGACAGATCGATCGACAGTGCCGTTGATACCCCAGGTATTTTGCGAGACATATCTGGGGAGGTATTCAACGTAGCTTCGGCTCTCTCGAACCTCCTCAACGAGTTACGAACGGTTCGACGCCACTCAAGACCGCTTCGTCGCTGTTCTACCACGCCGAACTGATGAAAAGACGAGACAGCTTCCCCCAGCGGACTCGTTCGGATATCAACTTTCGACACACCCGGGCGATCGGACCAGACCCGTAGCGCTCACGAGAGATTCGAACGGTCCTCGCTGACCGACTCGCCACTGAGGGACCGGAATATCATCGATCTATTCTTTCCGACCCAGAAGTTGGAGGCGTCGCGCTCAGCTCAACTGACGAGTCGCCGTCTCAGAACAGCGCGTCGGCGGATGGACGGATCTGTGCGGGGTCGCCGACCTCCCACACGTCGGTGTCCACACCGACGTCTGCGACCGTGGATTCGACCTGGTCGACGTGCGCACTGGTCGTGTTGACGTACACGCTCGCGCCCGTGTCAGTCGAGAAGTACACCGGGATGTCGGCATCGTCTCGAAGTTTGCGGACCGCGTTGAATACCGCGATGGTGTCCGGTTGCCAGTACACCCATCCGGCCGGGCCGGTCATCGTCGTCGCGGTAAGCGAAAGCGAATCGTGCTCGGCCAACTCGAACGCGCGGTCAAAGTTCGCGTCGAACAACGCGTCGCGCATCGCATCGATCTGGTGGTGGACGTGTGCCATCCGCGCCTGGAACATATGGCTCTCGGCGGCTTCGCGGTGCGCTTCCTCGGTTTCTTTGTATGCTGGAACGTGCGCGGCGACGATCCGCAGGTCGTCCTCCAAGTCGGTCTCGATCCGCTCGGACCGACAGTCGTCGTCGTTCATCCCCGAATAGAGGTGCGAGAACGCCCCAGTGACGGCGCGCGCAGCCGACGAAGACCCACGACGGGCGATGGTCGATATCTCCGGGCGCGTCAGGTCGAGGTCGGCGGCCGTCGCCAAGGCCATCGCGGCAGCAGCGAACCCGGACGACGAGGAGCCGAACCCGATGTTCGACGGGAAGGAGTTCTCCGATTCGAGCCGAACCGGGTGGTCGATGTCGGCGCGGTCACGGACGTGCTCCACGACGGCGTCGATACGCTCGGCGCTGCGGCCGTCGACACGTTCGCCGCCGATTCGATAGACGTCGTCGGGTGCGTCCGGTTGGAACTCGACCGTCGTCGTCGTCGCACTCGGGGCAGTACATACGCTGATGCTGTCGTGATACGGGAGTCGGCGTTCTTCGTCGCGCATCCCGTGATACTTGATCAGGCCTTGAATCGGGTGTGCTCTGGCAGTCGCTTTCATACTCTCACGCGTGAGCGACGCGAGGTTAAACGTCCCGATGGCGCGGCCATCTGTTCGACGCAATGAACACTACGGTATCGCCACGAATACCACCGGCAGTGAGCGTTCGGCACGAATGCGTGTGCTGAAGAAAGAGAGGTGGCAACACGATTCGGCCGATTCGGAATACTCCGATGCGGCCATCGGATTTTTGTCTGCTTGTCAAATACTAGATCACACTACAGAGCGGAATTCCTGAATCTGAGTCGAGACAGGAACGGCCACACTGTTTGTAGAAATTTACAATACCTTTTATACTCAGGGTTCAACGTGCGAGTAAGACCTGCCGGACGCTGCCGCTCGTGGACTCCGGCGGCGCGACACGGTCACGATCCAATGAAACGAAAGCTGTTCGCCGTCCTGATTGTCGTATCGCTCCTTCTGAGTGCGCTTCCCGCGGTCGCACTGACGTCGAATCCGGAGATACAAACGGTCACGTCGGATCCGACACTCCAGCCTGGTGGCGTGAACGAGCTCTCGTTCAAACTCCTCAACGACGGTTCGGGCGCTGAGGACGAGACGAGAGACGCGTACAACGTTCACATTCGTCCGGCTAACAGCGTCGGCCCGATCAACGTGGAGACGAACCAACTGTACGTCGAATCCCTCCCGGACGGTTCGCCGGCGGATCTCTCGCTGTCACTCGACGTCCCCTCGAACATCGAGAGCGGGACGTACCGGATTCCGCTTCGGTTATCCTACGAGTACGACAACGGTGCCGGCAGCGACGTGGAGCGGAAGAAGACGATCTACCTTCCGGTCCGCGTCAAACCCGGCCCACAGTTCGACATCGTCGACAGTTCCTCGACGGCCACTGTGGGCGGGACTGGCACGCTCGAAGTGACCGTCCAGAACGTCGGAACCACCGCCGCCTACGACTCGACGTTGACGCTTTCCTCGTCGGCCCCGGACGTCTCACTGGGCTCGAGCACTTCGAGTACCAGATTCATCGACTCCTGGGAGCGCGGTGAAAACCGCACTTTCGAGTTCGAGACGACACTCAAAGACAGTGCCTCTGTCGGCAACTACCCGCTGTCGGCACAGATCGACTTCGAGAAACCCGACGGAACGACCGGATCGACGCCTTCGCTGACGGTTCCGCTTCGCGCACTCCCGGAGATGACCTTCGACGTCTCGGATATGAGCAGTTCGCTCCGCGTCGGTGAGGAAGGGACCGTCTCGGGCACGGTCACCAACACCGGCCCGATGGCCGCCGACAACGCTGTCGTGACGCTTGAAAAGCCAGGACAGACGGTGTCGCTGGTCGAAACGTCCGTCGCCGTCGGCTCTCTGGCGCCCGGTGAGTCGGCACCGTTCTCCTTCGACGTCGAAGTTACGAGCAGCGCATCGGCCGGCCCCCGACAGTTCGACTTCGGCGTGACGTACAAGGATATGGCCGACAGGACCCGTCAGTCCGATACGATCCTCACCCGCGTCGAGGTGGCTGAGGAGTCCCCGGAGTTCCAGGTGGAACCGGTAAATGCCACGTACACCGCGGGATCCGGCGGAACGTTCGAGGTAACCGTGACAAACACCCGCGACCGCGTGCTCTCGGACATCTCCGCGAAGATCTATATGGACTCGCCGCTCTCCTCGTCCGACGACGAAGCCTTCGTCGAGGAACTCGAACCCGGGGAATCGAAGACGATTCGCTTCCAGGTCAGCGCCGGTGGCGATGCAACGGCGAAGACCTATCCGGTGAAGATGGACTTCCAGTACGATCAGCCTGACGGGGACACGATCATCTCTGATACGTATCAGGTTCCCATCCAAGTGACAGAGAGTTCCGGCAGCGGGCTCCCGATACTCCCGATCGGCGGCGGCGTCGCCGTGCTGCTCGCCGTTGTCGGCTTCCTTTATTACCGACGACAGGGCTGACCGATGCAGGTCGACTATCAGCGCTTCGTCGACTGGGCGGACGACAATATCGTCAACCGCCCGAAAAAAGTGATGCTGGCGTTTCTGCTCGTCACCCTCCTCTTCGCGGGAGGTCTGGGGAACGTCTCCACGGAATCGGGCACCCAGCAGTTCGCCGAGGACGTCCCAGCAGCGAACGCGAACGATCGGATCGAAAACGAGTTCCTGCCGGTGTTCGGTAACAACCCCGGAAGTACACAACTCGTCCAGCGATCGCCAAACGTCCTCTCAAAACAGTCGATGCTCGCGATGCTTCGGGCACAGGAGGCGCTTGAGGATCGGAACGATATGTACGTCTCCAGTACGTCGTCTGCGGCGGGCTTCGTCGCCCAGAAGGTCGATCCGTCGGCCACAACGCTCGAAGAGCAGATTATCGCTCTAGAGGGTGCGACTCAGACTGAGATCCGCCGCACAGTTCGCGAGAACGCGAATAATCCGGAACTCACCGGGACGCTGAGCAACGACTTTAATAAGGAAGCTGCCTCGGCTTCGGCGACGATTGGGGTCGTGACGCACGACCTCCCGCAGGATGTCGGTGGCACGACCGGGCAGTCGGGAGACAGCCCGATGACCGACATTCAATTGCAGGCCCAGCGGATCATCGATACGGAACTGAACACCGATATTACGGTTTTTGGAAGCGGCATCATCGCCGACGAGTTCGGGACGGTCATCACCGATTCGCTGTTGATCGTCACGCCTGCGGCGGTCATCCTCATCGTGGGATTCCTCGTCGTGGCCTACCGCGACCTACTGGATCTCATCCTGGGGATCGTTTCGCTGTTGATGGCCGTGATCTGGACGTTCGGATTCCTCGGGTTAGCCGGCATCCCGTTCAATCAGATTATGATCTCGGTCCCACCACTGTTGCTCGCGGTCGGCATCGATTTCGGGATCCACGCGATCAATCGGTATCGTGAGGACCGAGCGACTGGTCTCGACGTCGATTCGGCGATGACCGTCGCGACCGATCAGTTGCTGGTTGCGTTCTTTATTGTCACTGGAACCACCGTGATCGGATTCCTCTCGAATCTCGCCTCCAGTCTGCCGCCGATCCGCGACTTCGGCGTCGTCGCCGGCGTCGGGATTACGTTCACCTTCCTGATCTTCGGCATCTTCCTCCCGGCGGCGAAGGTCTGGCTCGACCGCAATCGCGACGACTGGCCGGTTCCGACGTTCAGCCAGCAGCCGCTCGGCGAGGAGGGATCGGCACTCGGCGAGGTGCTCTCGGTCGGCGTCTTCGCCGCGCGGAAACTGCCGGTGATCGTCCTGATCGTTGCCCTGCTGTTCAGTGCGGGGGCCGCCGGGTACGCGACGGGTGTCGATACCTCGTTCTCACAGGAGGACTTCCTGCCGCCGGAGGACGTCTCGCCACTCCTGAAATCGCTCCCCGAACCCTTCGCCCCCAGTGACTACGACGCCGTTGGGACGTTGAACTTCCTCGAAGACAAGTTCACCACCTCGCAGGGGGGGTCAGTCACCATATACGTCCAGGGGCGGATGGAGAACGATGCCGCCCTCGAACGGATCTACCGGGCAGGGGAAGAGCCGCCCGAGGTGTTCGTCGATGCAAGCAATAGACGTGCTGAGTCCACGAGCATCGTGACGGTCATCCAAGATTATGCCGACCGTAATCCCGAGTTCGCCGCACTGGTCGACCGGAACGACAGAAACAACAACGGCGTTCCGGACGACAATCTCCCGACGATCTATCGGGAACTCGACCAATCGCCGGTCGGCGACCGGGCCTCGGAGTATCTTGCCGACGATCACCGGAGCGCCAGGGTCATATACTCTGTCACCGCCGATACCTCTGACGACGAAGCGACCGCCGCCGCTCGTGAGGTGGCGGATCGGTTCAGATCGGACGCGATAGCCACGGGCAACACTGTCGTGTTCCAGCAGGTCTCGAATCTGATCTTCGAGTCAGCGATCAAGAGTCTCGCACTCGCGCTCGGAGCGACTGTGGTGTTCCTGTTGTTCATCTACTGGGTGCTCGAAGGGCTCCCGTCGCTGGGCATCGCGAACCTCGTGCCCATCGTGGTCGCCGTCTCCGCTGTCGCAGGAACGATGCGGGTGCTCGGCATCTCGTTCAACGCCTTCACCGCGACGATCCTCTCGCTGACCATCGGCCTGGGGATCGACTACTCGGTCCACGTCGTCCATCGGTTCATCGACGAGCGACGCGAGAACCCGCTGTCCGTGGCGCTCAAGCGGACCGTCGTCGGGACGGGCGGGGCACTCCTGGGGAGTATGGCGACCACGGCGTTCGGAATCGGCGTGCTCGTCCTTGCAGTGTTGTCCGTCCTCGGGCAGTTCGGGGTGTTGACGGCCATCTCGATTATTTACTCGTTTCTCGCCTCGCTTCTCGTGCTTCCCTCGGCGCTCGTCGTCTGGGATCGGATCGTCAACGAGGACCCGGACGTTCCGATGGGGTATCCCGGCGAGGGAACGGCCGAGTCAGTCGGGACAGACGACCCGCTGGGGCCGAGCCCTGACACCGACATAGAGGGGGGATCGGCGTGAACTTCGATGCGGATTCCGACCCCAGGGACGTGCCCGAGACGACCGTCTCCGAACACGAGGCCGTGGCAGCGCTCGAACATCTTGGACTCTCGAACTACGCCGCACGGGTGTTTGTCGCGCTCCAGCGTCTCGGTGTCGGGACGGCCAAGCAGATTCACAAAGAGACTGACGTCCCGCGTTCACAGGTGTACGGTGCGGCCGAGGAACTACTTGACGTCGGAATGGTCGAACTCCAGCAGTCGACGCCGAAACGCTACCGGCCGGTGAGTTTGGACACCGCGCGCCGCCAACTCGCTGAGAGGATGCAACAGGAGGCTGACCGCGCGTTCGAATTCCTCGAAGCGCAACGGGAAGCGCGGATCGAGAGCGAAACACGCGACGACGTCTGGACAATCCACGGGCGCGAACCGATCCACAACCGCGTTGCGGAACTCGCGAGACAGGGGGTCGACTCGGTCCTCTTCGCCGCTCCCAAGCCGGAGTTCGTGCCCTCGAATCTCCTCGAGACGCTTCGCGCCCGCGCCGAAGCCGGCGCGTCGGTGCGTGTCCTCAGCGAGGACGCCGCAGTCAGAGAGATGTTCGCCGACATCGATGGCGTGGCGGTCGCCGAGGCGGTCGACCCACCGATGGACCACCCGGGTCGGGTCCTCATCGTCGACGACCGCGTGGTGTTGCTCTCGGCGACGTCGCCGGGCGACGCCGCGGACGAGACGGCAATTTGGGCGGCCGATACGGCGATGGCGGAGATACTCGCTCGCGTTATCGAGGATAGTATCCAGAGGTTCGTCAGCGGTTCGTTCGACGACGAGTGACCACCGACCTGACGCTGACGATTTGCGCTTCTGCTACCACCTCACGTGGAAGCCTGACTCCCCCGCCGGTTCCTCGAACTCGACGTGTACATCCTCGACGGATGCCGTGGGGCTCCCAGTGTGGCACCATTCGACCATCGCTTCCACATCTGCTTCCAATCCCTCGAAGACGGCTTCGACCCGACCGTCGTCGAGGTTTCTGACCCAGCCGTCGACGTCGCGGTCGCGCGCCGCATCGCGGGTCGACGCACGGTAGTAAACGCCCTGGACGGTCCCGCTGACGAACACGTGTGCGCGGACTCGATTGTCGGTCATTTCGCGCGTTCGTTGTAGGGCCGGCAGAAAGAGCGTATCGCCCAACCGTCCGCTATGAAGCGACGCCCCGCAGGAAGCCCTACGTGGTCGTCGCCGGAAAGAGGCCTACCAGGATCACGGGTAACACCCCGTCTCCTGACAGTGCTTTGATGACTGCCCCGATACCGCACATCACACACAAGCCGAACGTCAGGAGGCATCATCGATGCGGACGCCACCCCGCGCAGTGGCCACGCTCGATGCCTATACGCCTATAGTAGCGTTTGCAACTGGTTGCACAGCCGATCGTACGCAGTCGGGCGATCGAGTGAGCGAAGACGTGCAAACGCTACTGTAGCCGACGGTTCGGTTCGAGGTCACTAACCCCTGTTACCGAAGGTGGCGCCGAACCCACGACGGAGCGACGGATCGACGAAGAAACGACACCGTGCCTGGGATTCCGCGTCGACAGAGGTGACGAGTTTGGTGACTTCGCCCTGGAACAGGGTCCGCCCCATCACCACACGGAGAACGAGGACCGCGTACCCGATCCAGTGCTCCGAGTACTCGAAGTTCGACGACCGACCCAGTATTTGCACGTCCAGTTCGCGTGTGCTTGATGATATACGAATCCGAAAACAATCCAGCACACTCCCGTAATATCCTCTTCAGAATGGAATTCGACACCGAATAAATATACAGCAGACGCGCCAGGGAGGTGAGTTTATCACTACTGGGTAGGGCACGTGTTGTATGGAACTCTTCGGAACGGCCGGCATCCGTGGTTCGGCCGAAGAGCGAGTGACCCCAGAACTCGCGCTCGCGGTCGGCCGCGCAGTCGGTGCCGACGCTGTAGGGAACGCATCGGACGCCGACGCGGTCGGAAACCCGTCGGACGCCGACGCCACGCCCGTCGTGGTTGCACGGGACGGGCGGACCACGGGGCCGGCACTCGCCGCGGCGGTGGAGGCAGGCGTAGCATCCGCCGGAGCCGACGTCAAGCGAGCGGGGATGTTACCGACACCGGCCCTCGCCTACGCCTCGCAGGGCCGTCGCGGCGTGATGCTCACGGCCTCGCACAATCCGCCGGCCGACAACGGAATCAAAGTTTTCGTTGACGGCGAGGAGTACGATCGGGATCTCGAACGCGGGATCGAGTCCCGCGTCGCGGGCGAGCAGTCGCCGGTCGCCTGGGACCGCTGGGGCGGCTCTGCGGACGGTGAAATAGTCAAGGAGTACCGAAGCGCGGTCGTCGAGTACGCGCAGGCACACGGCGCACACGCGGATGGACTCGATGTGGTGGTCGACTGCGGGAACGGGATGGGTGCGCTCGGCACACCGCTGGTTCTTCGAGAACTCGGGGCGCGGGTCGTCACGCTCAACAGCCAGGTCGACGGCCACTTCCCGGGACGAGAGTCGAAGCCGACGCCGGAATCGCTGGCCGACCTTCGATCGGTCGTCGCAGACGGGAGTTTCGACCTCGGAATCGGTCACGACGGCGACGCTGACCGCATTGTAATCGTCGACGGCGACGGCGACGTCGTGCACGAAGACACCGTCGTCGCAATCTTAGCCGCCCATTTCACCCGGGTGGCTGACGCTGCGGATCCGGTCGTCGTGACCACGCCGAACGCCTCGGGGCGGATCGACGAACGGATCAGGGCGGCGGGAGGACGCGTCGAACGCATTCGACTTGGCGCGCTCCACGAGGGAATCGCCGCGGCGCGCGCCGCCGGCGGCGACGTCGTCTTCGCCGCCGAACCTTGGAAGCATATCCATCCATCGCACGGCGGCTGGATCGACGGCGCTGCCTCCGCAGCGGTGTTCCTGCGACTCGTCGCACGCGACGGCCTCGACGGCCTTCGCGACCCCGTCACTGAGCGCCCGTATCGCAAAGTGAGCGTCGAGTGTCCCGACGAGGCAAAGCGCGACGCGATGGCACGTCTCGAAGCGACGCTGCCAGAATCGTTCCCCGAGGCGGACGTGGACACGGAGTACGGCGTTCGTCTCGAATTTCCCGACGCCTCGTGGACGCTCGTCCGACCCTCGGGAACCGAACCCTACGTCCGCGTCTACGCCGAGGCCGACGAGGTGGATGTACTCGTCGACGAGGTGACCGAGGTGGTCGAACGCGCAGTCACGGACGCGTCCTGACGAACGGAGTTTCGACGCCGACTGCCGAAGGTCTCGAAACGCCATCGCACGAGCATCGGGGATCCGTCACCGTCTCGTGCGATCGCCTGGGAGCCGTCAGGGAGCGACGAATTTATGCGCATCTCCGTTCCCATTACTCCGTAGGTGTCTATAGTAATGGATAGACGATCGTTCGTGAAGGCGACCGGAGTCGCGGGAATCGCAGGACTGGCCGGCTGTAGCGGTGGTCCGTCTGGCGGTTCTGCGGAATCGACAGAGACGACCAGTCAGTACGGCGGCGGTGACGGGACGGAGACGACTGCGGCCGAGACGACAGCAAGCAGCCCGACAGCCCACATCGGGATGGTCTATGCGACCGGCGGCCTGGGCGATGGGTCGTTCAACGACCAGGCCCAGCAGGGAGCGTTGCAGGCCGAAGAAGAACTCGGAGTCTCGTTCAACGAGGCCCAGCCCGAACAGGTCTCTGAGTTCAGCACGTTTCAGCAACAGTTCGCGCAGTCGACGGATCCGGTTTACGATCTGATCTGCTGTATCGGCTTCCTGCAGGCCGACGCAGTCACACAGACCGCCGGGTCCTACCCCGACCAAAACCTGATGATCGTCGACTCCGTCGTCGACGCACCGAACGTCGCAAGTTACACGTTCAAAGAACACGAGGGCTCGTACCTTGCGGGGTTGATGGCGAGTATGCTCACCACGCGAGACTACTCCGCGGCCGGCGGTTCGACAGCAGGAGACTCCACAAGCGTCGGGTTCGTCGGCGGCGTCGAGTCCGACCTGATCAAGAAGTTCCAGGCGGGCTACGAAGCCGGCGTGAAAGCCGGCGACGAGGACGTCGAGGTCCTCGTAAACTACGTCGGCGGTTTCAACGACGTCGCCGGTGGGCGAGAGGCCGCGACGGCGATGTACAACAGCGGCGCCGACATCGTCTACCACGCCTCGGGTAACACCGGAACGGGCGTCTTTCAGGCCGCCCAGGAACAGGGCAAGTTCGCGATCGGCGTCGACCGCGACCAGTCAATCACGAAGCCCTCCTACTCGGATGTGATTCTCGGGAGTATGGTCAAGCGCGTCGATACTGCCGTCTACAACTCGATCGAGTCCGTCGTCAACGACAACTTCCCCGGAGGAACCGCGGTCTCGCTGGGTCTCAAAGACGAGGGCGTCGCGCTGGTCTACGGTGACCAACTCGGCTCGGAGATCCCGCAGGACGTCAAAGACGAGATCGCAACCGCCCGGGACAGTATCATTGCCGGCGACATCTCGGTGCCGTCCTCGCCGCAGTAAGCGCACAGGGCGCTTCGGTTCACATCCAAACCTATTCGGTTACCCCCCCACCAAGGAGACATAGATCTATGGCCACTGCCGTCCATCTCGAGGGAATCACCAAGCGGTTCCCCGGGGTCGTGGCGAACGACGACGTCGACCTCGAAGTCGAGCGCGGCACCGTCCACGCCCTCCTCGGCGAGAACGGAGCGGGCAAGACGACGCTAATGAACGTCCTCTACGGACTCTACGAGCCGACTTCTGGCCGGGTTCACCTCGACGACGAGACCAAATCGTTCGACTCTCCCAGAGACGCGATCGACGCCGGCGTCGGGATGATCCACCAGCACTTCATGCTCGTCGATCCGATGACTGTCACTGAGAACATCACGCTCGGAAACGAACCGCGGAAGTGGGGCGGTCTCACTGTCGACCGCGAGGCGTCCCGCAAGGCGGTCGTCGAACTCTCAGCGCGCTACGGCTTCGACGTCGATCCCGACGCCACCGTCGAGGACATCTCCGTCGGCGAACAACAGCGCGTCGAGATCCTCAAAGCGCTCTACCGCGGCGCCGACGTGCTGATCTTGGACGAACCGACAGCGGTCCTGACGCCCCAGGAAGTCGAGGAACTGTTCGACGTCCTCGAAGAACTGACTGCGCAGGGGAAGACGATCATCTTCATCACGCACAAACTCGGTGAGGCGATGCGCGCTGCCGACGAGATAACCGTCCTCCGCGACGGGCGGAACGTCGGCACCGTCGACGCTGACGGGACCACACGCGAGGATCTCGCGGAACTGATGGTCGGCCGCGAGGTGCTGTTGGACGTCGATCGAGGGGCGGCCGAGACCGGCGACGTCGTCGCCTCCGCTTCGGACATCGTCGTCGAAGACGACCGCGGGGTCCGCGCGGTCGACGGCGTCTCCTTCGAGGTCCGCGCCGGTGAAATCCTCGGCATCGCCGGCGTCGATGGCAACGGACAGGCCCCGCTTGTCGAGGCTTTGACCGGACTTCGAACGCCCGACGCGGGGCAGATCCGCTTCCTCGGCGACGACGTAACGACGGCCTCCCGTCGCGAGCGGATCGCTTCCGGGATGGCGTACATCCCCGAAGATAGACAGGAGCGTGGCCTGGTGATGGACTTCGACCTGATCGAGAATGCGCTCCTCGGTAGCCAGCACAGCCAAGAGTACGGTCCGAACGGGCGCATCGACTGGCCGGCGACGCGTGACCACGCCGAGGAGATCATCGACGAGTACGACGTCCGGCCCCCGGATCCCGAGGCCGGTGCAGAGTCGCTGTCGGGCGGGAACCAGCAGAAGTTCATCGTCGGTCGCGAGTTCGAGCGCGATCCGAAACTCGTCGTCGCCTCACACCCGACTCGGGGCGTCGACGTCGGTTCGATCGAGTTCATCCACGAGCGCCTGCTGGAACTGCGCCGACAGGGCGTGGCGGTGCTCCTCGTCTCCTCGAAACTGGAGGAGGTCCAGGGAATCTCCGACCGTCTCGCCGTAATGTACGAGGGCGAGTTCAACGGGGTCGTCGACCCTGCCGAGACGACAGAGGAGGAACTTGGCCTGCTGATGGCGGGCGAACAGCCAGAAGCCGTGTCGCGAGAAGCCAGCGACGATCGCGAAGGGCGGGCGGCCACCGCGGACGTGACGGGCGGTGACGAGCGGTGAGCGCTGCGGATAGAATCCGCGGGGCGATCACCCGACTGGTCGAGGCCTCGGCCATCGAGCGGATCCTGATCAGCACCGCCGCGCTCGTTCTCTCGATACTCATCGGGACCGTGTTGGTCCTCGTGGCCGGACGGATGACGACCTGCGCTCCGACCGACGCCGTCTATTATCTCGGGACGGGATTCTGCTACGACCCGGTCGTCGTCTTCGACCGGCTCTTCCTGGGCGCCCTCGGTGAACCGCTCCGCGGAAACTGGTCACCGGACGGACAGTTCGCCGTCACGCTCCGGGAAACGACGCTACTCGTCTTCACGGGACTGTCGGTGGCGGTGGCCTTCCGTGCGGGGATCTTCAATATCGGCACGCAGGGCCAGATGGTCGTCGGCGCGATGGCGACGGCTGTCGGCGTTCTCTGGGCGTCGTCGTTCCTTTCGGGCGCGCTGGGCACGGTGCTCCTGATTCCCTTCGGGGTTCTTGTCGGGGCTGTCTTCGGTGGACTTTACGGAATGCTTCCGGGACTGTTGAAGGCGTACGCCGACGCCAACGAAGTCATCACGACGATTATGCTCAACTTCATCGCCACTGGCGTGACGCTGTATCTCGTGAGCGGGCCGTTCAAAGATCCGGCCAGCGCGGCGAATCAGACGGTCCCGCTGCCGGAGTTCGCGCGTTTCCCGTCGCTGCTGTTCGGCAGCCGTCAGGACTTCTCGCTTGTCGCGTTCGCGTTCGGCATCGTCGCCATCGGTGGCCTCTATTACGTGATCGAGCACACGGCGTTCGGATTCGACGTCCGCACGAGCGGAATCCAACCGGAGGCCGCCGAGTACGGTGGCGTCGACGCGGCAAAGACCGTCGTGGCAAGTCTGACCCTTTCGGGTGCGCTCGGCGGCGTTGCGGGCGCGATGTACGTGATGATGATCCTCGGGACGTTCCAGACCGGGCTCCCTTCCTACGGGTTCGACGGGATCACCGTCTCGATTCTTGCGGGCAACAACCCCCTGGGAGTCGGTATCGCGGCCCTCCTGTTCGGAATCCTCAAGAGCGGGACGACCGTTGTGCAGTTCGCGACGGACGTGCCGCCGCAACTGGTCGGGGTCCTCCGCGGGTTGATCATCCTGTTCGTCGCGATGCCGGAGTTCTTCCGACTTCTCGGCAGACGGCTGTCCCCGTCGGGACCGGAGCGCACCCCCGTCGCCACCGATGGCGGCCGCCGGGAGGGAGAGACAGATGAGTGAGGCCGGTGCGGACGCGCCCGTCGGGAGCCGACTCACCGACACCGTGGCGGCGTACTCGACCCGGGCACTGGCCGGCGGCACGACGATCGCGGCCCTGTTCGTCCTCCTCGTCGCGGGAGCGATCTTTCCGGATTCGATCGCCGGAACGTTCGCGGGCGTCCTCACGAGTCGGAACACGCTCGCCTCGGCGCTCAGGCTCTCGGTCCCGATTGCGTTCGCCGCGCTCGGCGGCATCTTCGCTGAGAAGGCGGGCGTGATCAACATCGGTCTCGAAGGCCTGCTCATCATCTCGGCGTTCACTGCCATCTACGTCACTGACCTCACGGGCGGCGTCTGGATCGGCTTCGCCGGCGGCGTTCTCGCGAGCACGTTGCTCGCCGGCCTGTTCGCGGTCGTGACCATCGAGTTCCGGGCGGACCAGATCATCGCCGGTCTGGCGGTGTGGCTGATCGCCCTCGGCCTCGCGCCGTTTGCTTCGCAGGTAATCTACAACGGGCCGAACACGCCGACGGTCCCGACGCCGAACGCGATCTCCGTGCCAGTGCTCGCGGAACTCCCGTTCTTCGGCGCGCTGTTCTCTGCGTCTCCGTCGGTGTATCTGCTCTTCCTGTCGGTGGGGCTGTCGTGGTACGTCTTCGAGCGGACCGCGTTCGGCCGGTGGATCCGGGCCAGCGGGGAGAACCCAAAGGCGCTCGATACGGCCGGCGTGAGCGTCAAGGGCGTCCGCTACGCTGCCGTGCTGCTGTCGGGTCTCTTGGCAGGGATGGGCGGATCCGCGTTCTCGCTCGACCTGGGACAGTTCACGGGGAACGGCCCCACGATGGTCAACGGGAAAGGATTCATCGCCATCGTGGCGTACCTGTTCGGCAACTACAATCCGATCGGCGCGTTCCTGGCCACACTCCTGTTCGCCGGACTCGACGCGATCCAGACCGTGCTGCAACTCCGGGGGATCGGGATCCCGCGGCAACTCATCCGAATCACGCCGTTCGTGATCGTCATCGTCGTGCTCGCGCTCGTCGGTCGGACTCAGACCCCCGAAGCGGCCGGGGATCACTACGAATCCGGCGAGGAGTAGGGAATTCGGCGGCCGGAACATAGCCTGATGAGAGGTGAGCGGCCCGACGGGTTGTGGTCGGCGCTCTTCCACCCGTAGCGACAGCGATGTCCGTCAGGCCTGCGCTTAGCCACGGTCTGTCCGTGCTTTCATCGGGGCCACTGTCGTTTCGCTGCCGACCTGGAGAGACCGGAACCTCTAACAACTTAGTGGTATTACTAGGTAATATGTCGTTCAGTGGATTCAGCCACGCGACGGACGCACAGGTGACAGAGGCGATCACGAAGTCCTGGAGCGACGAGTTCCTCGATTTCACCGATACGGAGGTGATCATCGTCGGCGGCGGCCCGTCAGGACTCGTCACAGCAACGGAACTGGCCGAGCGCGGCGTCGACGTGATGATCGTCGAGAAGAACAACTACCTCGGTGGTGGGTTCTGGCTCGGTGGGTTCCTGATGAACAAACTGACCGTTCGCGAACCAGCCGACACCGTTCTCGACGAACTCGGCGTCCCCTACGAGGAGTCCGACACCGAGGGGCTTCACCTGGCTGACGGCCCACACGCCTGTTCGTCGCTCATCGCGGCGGCCTGCGACGCCGGCGCGCGGATCCAGAATATGACCGAGTTCACCGATGTCGTCGTCCGCGACGACCACCGCGTCGCGGGGATCGTGATGAACTGGTCGCCCGTTCACGCGCTCCCACGAGAACTGACCTGCGTCGATCCGATCGCCGTCGAGGCGGATCTGGTCGTCGACGCCACCGGCCACGACGCGGTCGTCGTCTCGAAACTGCAGGAGCAGGGCGTCGTCGACGCGCCGGGAATCGAACACGCCACAGCCCACGAAACTGGAATGGACACGACCGGCGAGGGCGAGTACGGCGCGCCCGGCCACGACTCCCCCGGCCACGACTCGATGTGGGCCGCCGACAGCGAGGACAAAGTTGTCGAGAAGACCGGAAAGATCCACGAGGGTCTCCTCACCGCCGGCCTCTCGACGGCGACGACCTACGGACTCACCCGGATGGGGCCGACGTTCGGTGCGATGCTGCTCTCCGGCAAGCGCGCAGCACAGGTCGCGCTCGACGAACTGGGGACGAACGCACCGACGGTCGATCTGCCGGGGGACACGCCCGCCTCCGCCGACGACTGATGACGGCGTTCAGCGACCGACTGCTCGACGCGGGCGACGACATCTGGGCAGCCCAGAAGGAGCATCCGTTCGTCCGCGAACTGGCCGCCGGGACGCTCGATGAGGCGGCGTTCCGTCACTGGGTCACGCAGGACTACCGGTACTTGCTCGATTACGCCCGGGTGTTCGCGGTGGCGGGGACGAAAGCGGGCGACGAAACCTCGATGACTCGGCTGCTCGATGTCGCGCACTCCGTCGTCGATTACGAACTGGACCTCCATCGGGAGTTCGCCGAAGGATACGGACTAACTCCTGCGGATCTCGAAGCGACGGAGAAAGCGCCGACCTGCGTCGCGTACACGAACTTCCTCCTGCGGACGGCCCACGAGGGGTCGTTCGCGGAGACCGCAGCCGCCATCTACCCCTGCGGACAGGGGTATCTCGACGTTGCGGAACAGATGGCCGCGCTCGCCGACGGCGAGCACCGGTACACCCCGTTCATCGAGAAGTACACGAGCGAGCCGTTCCGCGAGTCCGTGTCGTGGATGCGTGAACTGGTCGACCGCTGTGCTGCGGAGAATCCGGGCGAACGCGACGCGATGCGGGAGGCCTTCCTGACGAGCGCCAGACTCGAGTACCGGTTCTGGGAGATGGCCTATACGCAGGAGACCTGGGAGGTGCCGGCCTGATGAATCACGGAATCGACGACCCACCCGACTCCAAGCCGCGCCGACCCGCACCGGTGTCGCTCCCGACCGCGCTGACGATTGCGGGCAGCGATTCGGGCGGCGGGGCCGGTATCCAGGCTGATCTACGGACGATGGCGGCACACGATACCTTCCCGACGAGCGTCGTCACGAGCGTCACCGCCCAGCACTCGCGCGGTGTCGAGCGATCCACCATCCTCGATCGTACCGACGTCCGAGCGCAGTACGAAGCAGTCGTGGAGGACTTCGACGTTGGGGCCGCCAAGACCGGAATGCTCGGCACGGCCGACATCGTCCGAACGGTTCGCGACTGTGTCGCCACCGCGGACTTCCCCGTCGTCGTCGATCCCGTGATGGTGGCGATGTCCGGCGACCGACTTCTCGACCGAGCGGGCGAAGAGGCGTACGAGGACCTGCTTTCAGTGGCGGCGCTCGTTACGCCGAACCGGCAAGAGGCGGCCGTCCTCGTCGGCGAAAGCGACGACGACCCCGCGCCGCGAGCGGCAGGAGCACAATTGCTCGAAATGGGAGCCGACGCGGCACTCGTGACCGGCGGACACGGTGACGGTGCCACCGTTCGCGACGTCCTCGTGACGGATGATGGCGTCCACGCGTTCGAGCACCCCCGCGTCGATACCAGGGCGACCCACGGAACCGGGTGCTCGCTTTCGGCCGCTGTCGCCGCAAACCTGAGCAGGGGACTCGGGACTGAGGCCGCGGTCGCAGCGGCGACGGACTTCCTCTCCCGCGCCGTCAGGTATCCACTCGACGTCGGCCAGGGTGCGGGAGCCGTCCACCCGCTGGCCGGCCATCGAAACGAGGCAAACGAGCGCAAGACGGTCGTGGCCGTCCGTGATCTCGTTAACAGATTCGTCGAAGCGGACGTGTCGCCGCTCGTCCCCGAGGTCGGGATGAACGTCGCCGGCGCGACGCCGTACGCCGAGTCGGTCGACGAGATCGCGGCCGTGGACGGACGGCTCACCCGAACGATGGATGGCGTCGAACCCACTGCGAGCGTTCGGTTCGGCGCGTCGAGTCACCTCGCGCGGTTCCTGCTAGCGGCCCGCGAGCACGACACGGACCTTCGGTTTGCGACGAACTGCCGACTCTCCTCGGCGACGCACGAGGGACTCGAATCGCTCGACGCTCCGATCGCGCGGTTCGATCGGACGGCCGAACCCACCGACGCCGACACGATGGACTGGGCAGCCGATCGCGTCTTCGGGCGCGCGAACGAGCCGCCACAAGCGGTGGCTGACGAGGGGGCCGTCGGCAAAGAGCCGATGATTCGGGTCGTCGGCGCGACGCCCGACGAAGTTGCCGGGGTCATCGGCCACCTGCGAGGGGTGGCTGCCCGGGAGGACTCGGGTTCGTAGGCCCGCGAGGGTCCGCGGCTCCCGTCCTGTAATTCCGACAGATAAAGAGTTTTCCGCACGCACGCGAGACACCGAACGATGAGTACCTCCCACGAGTACGACGTCGTCGTCGTCGGCGCGGGGACGGCGGGCTGTTACGCTGCGGCCACCGTCGCCGACGAGGGCCTCGACGTCGCCGTCGTCGAGCGGAAGTCCGAAGAAGAGGCCGGACACATCGCCTGCGGTGACGCTTTGAAGGGCGCAGACGCGTTCCCCGAGGCGATCCCGAAGTCGCAGATCGAAGGCGCGTTCACCAACACGGGGGTCGATCACGGCCGCTTCGAGATCCCGCAGGAAGACACCGTACTCGATATTCCCGTCCCGGGCGAACTGGCCGTCATCGACCGCCTGAAATACGGCCGCCTACTGATCGACGCCGCCGAACACGCTGGCGCGGACTTCCACTACAATACGGTCGTGCAGGACGTGACGCAAGCGGCGGACGGGACCGTCACGGGCATCCGTGGCATACACTCTACCGATGCCATCACCTACGACGCCGACGTCGTCATCGACGGCGCGGGGTCGCTCTCGCTGCTCCAGGACAAGACCGACTTCTCGAACACGCACTTCGATACCAACGTCTCCTATTCGCAGTTCTGCTCGGCTTACCGCGAGATCGTCGAGGTCCCGGAACCGGTCGAGTGGGACGACGCGCTGGTGTTCAAACCGACCGAACGCGCCGCAGGCTACCTCTGGTACTTCCCGCGGACGGATACGACGATCAACGCGGGCCTGGGTTTCCAGATGACCGAAGAGCCGATGAAACTGGTCGAGGATCTCAGGCGCGACCTCGAGACTCGCCCGGAGTTCGAGGGCGCGCAGGTGACCGACAAACTCGGTGCAGCGCTGCCGACCCGACGACCGTACGACTCGGCGGTCGCCGACGGCTTCCTCGCGGCCGGCGACGCCGCGGGCCACGTCAACCCCACGACCGGTGGCGGCATCGCCGGGGCGGCCTACGCCGGCACCTACGCGGCCGAGCAAGCCGTCAAAGCGGTCTCGGAAAGTGACGTGAGCGAAGACGCCCTATGGCGGTACAACGAACGTGTGATGGATCACTTCGGGGCGCGGTACGCCGGCCTCGACGTGTACAACGTCCTCTCGACGGCCGTCGACGTCGACGATCTGATGGGCCTGCTCGCGTCGCTCCCGGGCGAGAAACTCGCAGAGGCGCTGTACTCCGGGACGACATCGTTCGGCCCGATGCTGCTCGCGAAGACGGCGAAGGAGTCGTTCGGATACTGGAGTCAGATCCTGGAGTTCTACCGGACGAAAAACCTCGCGGACGAACTGATGGAGCACTACGCGCGCTACCCACGGCGCGCGGAGGCGCTGCCGGTCTGGCAGGACCAGCGCGATCAGTTGATGGACGAGATTTACGAGATGACCGGCGCTGAGCCGAAGTACTGAGCCACCGGGAGAAAATCGATCGCCCTGCCCTGAGCCGAATTACTGGCTGACCGCCAGGAAGCCCGCACTGAGTCCTCAGCTACCCAATCACCGACGGAGTCGCGCGAGCGCCTCGTCGTCGCCATCCACCTCGACGAGTCCGTCGTCCGCGAGGTCCGAGAGCAACTCCGAGAGCCACTCGCGGCCGTACTCTCCGTCCGGGGCGTAATCCACCCGCACTCGTGGCCCCAGTTCGTCCAGTCCGAGTTCGTCGTACTCCTTCAGCGTCGAGATCACGCGGCCGCGCATCTGTCGCCGGCTCCCATCGAACTCGGGTTGTGTCGGAACGTCCGGGGCGGTGAAATCACCGGTCGCGTACGCGTGACACCACTCGCGCCACGGACAGCCTTCCTCGTCGCAGCGCGGCTTCTTTCGGCAGGCGACGCCGCCGAGTTCCATTATCGCGTTGTTCCAGACTCGGGACTCGCCGTCGGGCAGCAGTTTGGCCGCAGCGCGCTCGAACTCGCTGTCGTCGTCCGGGACGTCGAAGGCGCGGTAGAGCACCCGCTTGACGTTCGTGTCGACGACGGCGTCGCCGTTGTTGAACGCGAACGAGGCGACGGCGTTCGCCGTGTAGGGACCGACGCCCATCAGTTCAGAGAGTTCCTCCGGCGTCGTGGGAAAGTCGCCATCGTAGTCGTCGCGGACCTGCTGTGCCGCCTCGTGGAGATATTTCGCGCGGTTGTTGTACCCCAACGAGTGGTCGCTCCAGAAGGCAACAACCGCTGCGCGGTCGGCGGCCGCCAGATCCGCCACGGTGGGCCACCGATCGAGAAAGTCGCGCCAGGCGTCGACGACGCGGTCGAGCTGCGTCTGTTGACTCATCACCTCCGAAACCAGAATCTCGTAGGGATCCTCGGTTTCGCGCCACGGGTACGACCGGTGGTCCGTCTCGTACCACGACACGAGAGCGTCGCGAACCGCTACGACGTCGTCGGGGAGCGGACCCGGGGCGGTGTCGTCGCTTCCGGCGTCGCCGTCCGTCATCGTTAGCGTCTCGGACCGGCAGGGCTTGGGAGTTCTGATCTGGATTCGAGCATCGGCCCCTATGAGGGTGGGTCGCCAGGGAGCGGTCGTCGGTCTGGAGACGAAAGCCGTTTGCCCGCGCCACCCGAGAAACAGGGTATGAGCCTCGAGGAACTCACCGGCGACGTCGAATCCGCGTACACCGACATCGACGAGGAGCAGTCAGTCTCGCTCGACCGCGAGACGCGACACGAACTGGCGATGCTCGGGGCGGCGTTCGACACTGAGGAGGCCGACGAACTGCTCCGGCGCGCGGTTCATCTGTTGTTCCAGACGACCGTCGATCGGGGAACGCTCGATTTCCACCTCCAGACGAAGATACAGTAGGTCCAGATCAATACGAACTTACAGACAAAGGCGAAGCAGTCTTAGAGTGTTGGGAAGAGCTACAGCAGACAAAGACAATCCAAATCAAGAGCGACTTGCGGCCAGAGCAAAACGCGCGAGAAATAGTCCTTGAAACACTAGCAGATCACTTCCCCGACAACTACGCTAATTAGCTTCTTACTACTTGAATAGTTTCTCAAGAAGCGCCGCTTAACTCAATTCCTCAAGAATCTCTCTCTTCAGATCCCCCTTCAGTTCGTCTATCAGCTCACCCTTCAACTCAGGGTCGTCTCTCACCGCCTCAAGCACTTCATCAACGCTTTGGACCTGTTCGACCTGTTTCATATCCTCGGCTTCTTGGTACGACTTACGCACCGCTTCGTCGGCTTGTTCCATCGCTTCTTTCGCGTCGGGCGTAAACTCAAGCCCGCACCACGGACACAGTTTCGCACTCGCCGGCGGGCTTTCACCGCACCGAGGACACACTTGCGGCGTTAGTTCGCTCTCCGGTTCTTCAACCTCCAAGTCGAACGCCTTTCGCGCTTCGCGGATATGGTCACTATCCTTCAAATGAGCATAGGTCGATTCCATCACCCGGCTTTCGGGTGCGTGGCCGAGTTGGTGCTTAATCGCGCTCTCCGGAACGCCGCGCCGAAGCGCTATGGTCACAAAATTATGTCGAAGCGCGTGGGGATTCAGGGGCTTGTCTATCTCCGTCCGCTCTTTCATCCGCTTGAGAGTTTCATAAACGCTTGATTCTCCCATTTGCGTCCGCGCCGTCTCTTCCTCGGATAGATCCCGGTCCTCCTTGTATGGCCCACCATTCGCAAATTGGGGGAGCGGACAGAACACATACGCTTCGGGATCATCCGGGTTCGGGTGGCCGGTCTGGAGCCATTGACGGATAGAAGCCGCGGATAGGAGTAAATCCCGCCACTTCCCGTTTTCATCGGCTCCCTTCAGCCCTTCTCCCTCCTCGTTTAGTCGGAATTTCTCTTCCTCAAGCTTCAGATGTTTGATTTTGAGTGTCCGCGTAGCGCTCGCCCGTTGGCCGGTGTAAATCAGAAAGTCAAATAGCGCTAAATCCCGGTTGTTCCGCGCCACCGACCGAAGCTCTTGCACCTCCTCGCGCGTGAGCATATCATCGGGATCAACGCCCGTATCTTCTTGTGTCGGGACGGGGATTTCCTCAACATCAATTCCCACGTCGGTATGTACTCTGTAGAACTTCCGTAAGGCGAGCGAATAGAGCCGAAGGCTTCCGTTGGTAAGCCCGTCGTCTTTGACGCTATCGTGCTCACCGTCTTTGTATTGCTGTAGTAGCTCCTTCAATTCCAATTCAGACGTATCCGGTAGGTCAACATCCTTTGCGAACCGGCGGCACTTCTGAACATAGTTCTCAAGCGTACTGAGTGCGTTCGTCTGTTCTCCCTCCGGCACACTCACAAGCATTTGATCTTCGTCGTAGGCCTTTGCCATATGCAAGATGGCTTCGGCGTTCGAGGGGTTCACAAAGTCGTCTTTTTCGTTTTTGACTCTCTGCAATTCGCGGTCAAATCGGTCTGACTGCGCTCCCATCCATTACCCCACG
>NZ_JBDGQZ010000021.1:0-27595 GCF_042218505.1 Halobellus sp. | reverse complement strand
TCTCTGCAATTCGCGGTCAAATCGGTCTGACTGCGCTCCCATCCATTACCCCACGGGTTCCACCTACAAAATAGTAAGTATTCTTCGTATCTACTGGAGGAAATAACGAGTACCTCTCGGAGATGACCTTCGAGGAAATGACGGGCCGGGATCAGTACCCCGAGCGCGACGACGAGCGTCGGTACCAGATGTGACGTACCACATCACGAGGCTTTATATGTGGTAAGGTGGCCAGCCCCCCCTGTGACGGAGGAGACAGCCTCGCGCTGAACAGCGGGTGTTCGGGACCTCGGCGCGAGAACGTAATCAAGAGGGGGACCGACTGTTCGCCACGATGCTTCGAGAGCGCCAGTGATCAACAGAGTAGCCGACCTGATGACCGCCTGGCCGAACCCGTCATCTCGCTCGACTGTCTGGATCGAGCGAGGCTTCGGCTACTCGGATCGGTAGCGCAGGACTTTATCACGACGAGTCACGGACTTCGACTATGGACACTGAGGAAGTCGAAACGCGGATCGAAGCGGGGATCGACGACGCCGAGGCCAGCGTCACGCTTCCGCGTGTTCCCGACGAGAACCACGAGGACGCGCACTTCGCGGCTGTCGTCGTCTCGCCAGCCTTCGAGGACAAGACGCTCGTCGAACAGCACCAGATGGTCTACGACGCGCTCGGGGAGGCGATGACGACCGACATCCACGCGCTGGAGATGAAGACGTTCACGCCCGAAGAGTACCGCAACCGGAACTGAGGTGCCGTCGCTCCAAATCCACCTGTTCCGGACCGATCCGCGCCACCGAACCACCCGCGGTCTACGCGAACGTCTGTTCGAACTCCCGGACGCTCGCGTCGCTGCCGGCCACGATCAGTCGGTCCTCGGCCTGAATACGGGTCTCCGGTCCGACGTCGGTCACGATGCCCACGTCGCGTTCGATGGCCACCACGGTACTCCCGGTTCGAGCGCGAATGTCGGCCTCGCCGATTGTCCGTCCGACGGCCTGCGGTGCTTCCATCCGAACGACCTCTACCTGTTGGTCTACAGAGAGGACGTCCCGATCCTGGAGCACCCGCGACGCGATCATCCGACCGGTCACCGTCGCAAGCGACAGGACGTAGTCGCCGCCGGCGCGGAAGGTCTTCGGAATGCTTGGGGCCTCCTCGACGCGCGCGATAATCTCCGTCTCGGGCGCCAGATCCCGGATCACGAGCGTCGCGAACTCCGTCGTCGTATCGTCTGGGAGCGCAAGCACTACTGTTCGGGCGTCGGCGACGCCGGCCTCCTCGAGCGTCTCCGGTTCCGTTGCGTCGCCGACGACGTCGACCCCCGTCTGGCCCGACCGATCGACCGTCGTGTACGGAGCGCCCGCCTCCTCGAGGACGGCCGCGACGGTTTGCCCCACCTGTCCGTAGCCCACGATGACCGTCTTCCCAGTGCCGAACTGTCTGAGTCCGGCCCGGGTCATCTCCAGCAGTTCGGCCAGTTGTTCGGGGCGGCCGGAGACGAACAACACCGTTCCGGCGGTCAACTCGTCGTCCGGCGAGAGCCTGGCCGTGAACTCGCCGTGGAACCACGCGCCGATCACGTTGACGCCCGTCTCCTCTCGGATGCCGCTGTCGGCCAGGGTGGTCCCGACGAGCGGACTGCCGTGATGGACCGGCACCTCGGCGAGTTCCAGGTCGTCGCCGATTTCGATCGCCTCGTCAATCTCGGCGCTCAGCGCCGTCGTCACCTTCGCGGCGAGGCTCTCACCGAGCAGCGAGCGCGGGGAGAGGACCTGATCGGCCCCCGCCAGCCGGTGGTACTTCGCCCGGTCCGGTTCCTCGACGACGCTGAGGACGGAGACGTCTTCCGCGAGTTCCTTGGCGGCGAGCACGATGCTCGCGTCCACCTGATCGTCGCCGTCGGCGACGAGCGCCTGCGCGTCCGGTAGCCTCGCCCGTTCGAGTCCATCCGTCGATTCGGGGTCAGCGAGAATCACGCGTCTGCCGTCCTCGTACAGTTCGGTGGCCTGCTCCCGGTCGGACTCGACGATGACGAACGGTACGCCCTGTGAGTCGAGTTCGGTGGTGAGCGCTTCGACTCGCGGCGTGTACGAACAGATGACGATGTGATCTTCGAGCGCCTCCTCGAGGGCCTTCGGAACGGTCGTCGAGAAGGCCCGCTCCAGAAACGGCGTCGCCAGAACCGGCAGCGTCCCGATCAGCAGCGCCATCCCGACGAGGTTGACGACGCTGATGTAGATGTTCATCTCCGGACTCGTCCACGGCGAGTCGCCGCCGAACCCGGTCGTCGTGAACATCTCGACGACGACCTGGAGCGAGTGGAGAAACGTGACCGGATCTGCCTCGTACGTTCGCATTCCCCACTGGTAGCCCAGCGCTGTCAGGAACATCACCGCCACGAGAAACACGGTATATCCGATGACGCGTCGTCCCCACGTGTTCACAGTCGCAGGTGGGCAGGCAGTCTCTTAAACGGACTGGAAGGGACTCCGGGACGGGCAGTCGAACCGTGTGTACATTCAGAGAGTTGGCTGGAGCCTCTGCACAGAGACCGACGGGTTTTACGCAACGGCCAGCCGTCGATACGCATATGTCCGATGACGAGTACCGCACCGAGCGGGACAGCCTCGGCGAGATGCAGGTACCGAAAGACGCCTACTGGGGGGCGCAAACGCAACGGGCCGTCGAGAACTTCTCGATCTCGGGGATCCCGTTCGGACGCCGGTTCGTCCGCGCGCTCGGGATTGTCAAGAAGGCAGCCGCGCAGGCCAACCGCGACCTCGACCTCCTCGACGAGAACACTGCCGACGCGATTGTCGAAGCGGCAGACGAAGTCATCTCGGGCGAGCACGACGAGGAGTTCCCGGTCGACGTGTTCCAGACCGGATCGGGAACGTCCTCGAATATGAACGCCAACGAGGTGATCGCCAACCGTGCGGCCGAGATACTGGGCGAGTCGATCGGTGACCGCGTCGTCCACCCGAACGATCACGTGAACTACGGGCAGTCCTCCAACGACGTGATCCCGACCGCGATGCACGTCGCGGCGCTGGAGGCCGTCCAGAAGGATCTGATCCCGGCGCTGGAGGCGCTCGTCGACGCACTCGCGGCCAAAGAAGCCGAGTTCGACGGCGTCGTCAAGACGGGCCGGACCCACCTCCAGGACGCGACCCCGATCCGTCTCGGCCAGGAGTTCGCCGGGTACCGGACCCAGGTGGAGAAAGGCGTGACGAGAGCCGAGCGCGTCGGGGATCACCTCGGCGAACTCGCTCTCGGCGGGACCGCCGTCGGCACGGGGCTCAACACGCATCCGGAGTTCCCCGACCGCGCTGCGACGTACATCTCCGAGGAGACAGGACTCGACTTCCGGCCAGCCGACAGCCATTTTGAGGCGCAGGCCGCACACGACGCGATGAACGAGGCCCACGGTGCGCTCCGAACCGTTGCGGGATCGCTGAACAAGATCGCGAACGATCTTCGACTCCTCGCGTCGGGACCGCGTAACGGCCTGGGCGAGGTCGAGCAACCCGAGAATCAGCCGGGCAGTTCGATTATGCCGGGGAAGATCAATCCGGTCGTCGCGGAGGCCGTCAACCAGGTGCATAAACAGGTCGTCGGCAACGACGCGGCCGTCGCTGCCGGGGCCGCCGAAGGCCAGATCGATCTGAACCTGTACAAGCCGGTCATCGCGCACAACTTCCTGCAATCGAACGAACTGCTCGCGAACGCCGCTGAGGTGTTCGCCGAGCGCTTCGTCGCGAAACTCGAAGCCAACGAGGCGGTCTGTGAGGAACAGGTCGAGCGCTCGATGGCGCTGGCGACCGCGCTGAATCCCACAATCGGGTACGACAAGGCCAGTGAGGTCGCGAAGACGGCACTCAAAGAAGACAAAACGGTCCGCGACGTCGTCGTCGAGAAGGGGTACCTCAGCCGCGCAGAGGCCGACGAGGTACTCGATCCCGGGTCGATGACCCACCGCGGCATCCTCGGCGAGGATTGAGACCGCAATCGGTTGGTCACCGCGCGGCACGCCGAGGCTGTTGCAGATTTTTGTGGCTCCGTCCGTATGCGATTGTATGGCAGGCCCGACCCCTGAAGACCTCCGGCGGACGGTCGCGGACTTCCCCGAACCTCCGGACGCCGCTGCCGTGGCACGGATCGACGACCTTCTCGATGGCACGTACAGCGCGATGGTGGAGCGCTGGCATCCCGAACTGGAACGGCTGACGACCGACTACGCTGAGGATAAGGTGTTACGCGAGCGGGTGCTTGAGCACGTCGAGTCGGTGCCCTCGCTACGCCTCTCGGACGGCGCTGCACCGCTTCACGACCGGCGTGAGGACCTGCAGAGAGCCGCGGAGGCCCGGCCGGAAGTTGCTGCCGTCTCAGCGTGGTACAACGACCTCAGAGGCCTGCTGACCGACCGGCCATCGGAGTTGACGCCGCTCGAACGGGTGTTGCACAGCTTTGGTTACGTGCTCGCCCACGGACTGTTTCTGGGTGCGACCTCGCCAGCGACGGTCGTCCGCCGACTCAGACTCGCCTACCGATCCGTCGGCGTCCGAATCGACAACACGGAGGCCGAGACGGGAGCGGAGCGAACGACGTTCACCTGTCCGTACCGGAACGTCGCGGCCGGACAGTGCGGTAAGCGATGGGTGTGTCACGAGAAACTGGACCGCGTGGACGACGGGTACGTGACGTACCTTCGCGAGCGGGGGATCGATTACCAGCGGCCGCGAGGGTGTCCGGGCTCCGAACAGTGCTTCTCGACGGTCGCCCGCGCCGGCCCGGAGCAGTGGTGGCCGAAGACGCCGCCCGAGGCGCTCGCGGGTGACCCGTGACGGGGCGGGGCTCTCCCTCCGACCGTGCGGTCGACGAGATCACGTTCACGCTCGAACAAGCCCGTCGAGTCCAGCGGAACTACGGTGCGTGGGCCCCGCTGTACGGCTGGTTTGCCCGGGCCACGGCGTCCGTAGGGGGCGTCCGCGAGGGATGTGTCGACGCGCTGGGACTCGATTCGGGCGACACCGTCGTGGACTTCGGGTGCGGCCCCGGTGTCAACCTGCCTGCGCTCCGTCGTGCTGTCGGCTCCGACGGTCGCGTCGTCGGCATCGACATCACCGGGCCGATGTTGGAACGCGCCGGCCGACGGATCGACCGCCACGGCTGGGGAAACGTCTCACTCGTCCGGGGCGATGCCACCAGGCCGCCGGTTCAGGACGCTGACGCCGTGCTCTCGACGTTCGTGACGTCCCTGTTTCCGGATCCCGAGTCGGTCGTCCGCCGCTGGTGTGCGCTCGCGGACAGCGTCGTCGTAGCCAACTTCGCGCCGCGGGGGACCCGTCCCGCGAACGCTGCACTCAGCGCCTTCGCACGGGTGAACGCACGGCTGTTCGACGTCGAGGAGGCGGACCCACTGGAGCAACTCGACGAGCGGACAGCCGCCTCGCGCCGCGCGCTCGAAACCGAGATGGAGGCTGTCACCACGGAGGAGTACGTCTTCGGAACGATCGAAGTCAACGCGGGACGCCGGGAGCGCGACGCGGAAACTCGACGAAGCGACTCGTCCCACCGGACCGACAGCCCCGAACCCCCAACAACCGGTTGACGGCGCTTCCGGACCCGCAGTCCGTCGATTTCGTGGTAATCCCACAGTCACCGCAAAACCGACACGTTGATAGTCGGATCCGTCGATTTTCAGGTATGCAGGGTCTCCAACACAGCCGGGACCAGGGACGCGACCTCCTGGAGTGCCGGCACTGCGGCGAGACGTTCCCCGAAGGACAGGCGACGAGCGACGGCTGGCACTACGTCTGCCCGGAGTGTGAGGAAGGCCGCGGCATCGGTGACGGACTGCGACGACTGTAGCACGCGCGACACCCGCCCGGACGCGGACTGAATCATTTTTACCCCGGGCGTGCGCACACCTGGATAATGACTGCGTACGACTACGACGGTCTCGGCCTCGTCGCGGGCTTGGAGATCCACCAGCAACTCGATACCGCGACGAAACTGTTCTGTGGCTGTCCGACCGAAGAACGCGATCCCGCGTCGGCGACGCGCTCGTTCACGCGATATCTCCACCCGACGAAGAGCGAACTCGGCGAACTGGACGAGGCGGCGCTCGAGGAAAGTCAGGTCGAACGCGAGTTCGAGTACCTCGCGTACGACACCACCTGTCTGGTCGAGGAGGACGAAGAGCCACCGCACCGACTCGACGAAGAGGCTCGGGCGGTCGCGCTCCAGATCGCGGACCTGCTCGATATGGAGCCGATCGACCAGGCTCACGTGATGCGAAAACTCGTCATCGACGGCTCGAACACCTCCGGGTTCCAGCGGACGTCGCTCGTCGCACAGGACGGAGAGATCGAGACCGACGACGGTCCAGTCGGCATCGAGGATCTGCTGCTCGAAGAGGAGTCCGCCCAGCGCGTCGAAGAGCGCGGCGACGGCGTCACGTTCTCGCTCGACCGACTCGGCGTCCCGCTCGTCGAGATCGGAACGCGACCCGACATCGACTCGCCGGCGCAGGCGCAGGAAGCGGCCGAGCAAATCGGGATGTTGCTCCGGTCGACCGGTGCAGTCAAGCGCGGACTCGGCACCATCCGGCAGGACGTCAACGTCTCGATCGCCGAGGGCGCTCGCGTCGAGATCAAGGGCGTTCAGGCGTTGGATCAGATCGCCGACATCGTTCGCCAGGAGGTCGGTCGGCAGGTCGAACTGCTCGACATCCGCAAGGAACTGGCCGACCGGGACGCAAGCGTCGGCGATGTCCAGGACGTCTCAGACGTGTTCGCCGGGACTGACTCCGGCGTCATCGGTGAGGCGCTCTCCGACGGTGACTCGGTGCTGGCCGTCCCTCTCTACGGCTTCGACGGCCTCGTGGGGCGGGAGTTGCAACCGGATCGCCGCCTCGGCACCGAACTCTCCGACCACGCCAAGCGCCACGGTGCGGGCGGAATCTTCCACACGGACGAACTGCCCGCATACGGGGTCACAGCGGCGGAAGTCGAGACGCTCTCGGAGGCGGTCGGTGCCGGCGACGACGACGCCGTCGCAATCGTCGCTGCCGACGACGACACTGCCGAACAGGCGATCGAAGCGGCCGCCGAGCGCGCCGAGACGGCCCTCGAAGGCGTCCCCGAGGAGACCCGCGGCGCCAACGACGACGGCACGACGCGATATCTCCGCCCGCTGCCGGGCGCGGCACGGATGTATCCGGAGACGGACGTTCCCCCGGTCGAACTGGATCCCTCGGCGGTGGAGACTCCGGAGCTGCTTACCGAGAAAGTCGAGCGCTATCAGACGCAGTTCGGACTCGACGCCGGACTGGCTGAGCAGGTCGCCTACGGGCGTCGGATGCCGCTGTTCGAGCGCGCCGTCGAGGAGGGGATCGACGCGACGTTCGCCGCCGGCCTCCTCGAATCGACGCTGACGGAACGGCGCCGTGACGACGTCGCGGTCGGCGAACTGACCGACGAGCACCTGCTGGAGACGATGCGACTCGTCGAGGCGGGCGACCTCGCGAAGGAGGGCGTCAACGACGTGCTCACGGCACTGGCGGCGGACCCGACGCTGTCGGCCGAGGAAGCCGTCGAGGCGGTCGGCCTCTCGGGTGTCTCAGAGGATGACGTCCGTGACGCCGTCAGCGACGTCGTCGACCGGAACGCAGATCAGGTCCAGGCGGAAGGGATGGGCGCGTTTTCGGCCCTGATGGGCGAGGCGATGGGCGCACTCCGCGGCAAAGCCGACGGGGAAGTCGTCAGCGACGTCCTCCGCGAGGAGATCCAGAAGCGGGCCTGACCGTCGGCCTCTCGACGTTCAGAGAGTAATTACTTGATCGACGCCGACATCGCTGAGGGCCGCATACAGATCTGGGAAACAGCCGACGGTCGCCGGCTCGACCGTGTTCGTCGCCTCGAAGTGCTCTCGACCGGCGTCGTCGGTGTGGTCGTACTCGGCAAGCCCACGCTTCTTCGCACACTGGTCACACAGCATCAAGAGCAGTTCCTGTTTGCTGGCGACGTCGGCGAGTCGCTCGCCGATCGGATCACCGTCCCGGAGCGCGTAAGTGTTGTCGTGGAAAAAGAACATCCCCACGACCTCGGCGCCGTGGGTCCCGCTCTCGAGTTGTGGAAGAATCATCTCACCGAGCACGTAGTCGATCGTCTGGCCGGCCGTGGCAAATACGTATGCGACCTTCACGCCCGGTCGTCTCGACCCAGGAAGATGCTTCTACCGGCCCCGGTGCGAATAGCCGGTGTCTCTGCCGAGCGACCGCTTCCTTAGACGCTACTCGACTGAGATTTCGGGATCAGACTCGTGCGTGGCGTCGATGGCGCAGGAGGCCGTGTACTCGACGTCGTGGATCGAGTCGATCGCCGGGGCCTCACCGCAGACGGGACAGTCGTCCTTCTTCGTGATCTCGACGGTGTCGAACTCCATATTCAGCGCATCGTAGAACACCATCTCCCCATCGAGGAGGTCGCCTGTCCCGATGATCGCTTTCACCGTCTCGGTGGCCTGAATACAGCCGACCGTCCCCGGAAGAACCCCCAGAACGCCCGCCGTCGCGCAGTTGGGGACCATTCCCTCGGGCGGTGCCTGGGGGAACATACAGCGATAACACGGCGAGTCCTCCGTGCCAGCGAACGTGGTGATCTGTCCCTCGAACTTGAAGATCGACCCGTGCGAGAACGGGACCCCCGCCAGTGTGCAGGCGTCGTTGACCAGATAGCGCGTCTGGAAGTTGTCGGTTCCGTCGACGACAAAGTCGTAGCCGTCTATGAGGGCTTCGATGTTGTCCGGTCGGACCCGGAGGTCGTGCTTTTCGACGGCGATGTCGGGGTTGAGTTGTGCGACGAACTCCGCGGCACTGGCGACTTTCTTCCGGCCGACGTCGTCAGTGCCGTGGATGACCTGTCGCTGGAGGTTCGACAGTTCGACCTCGTCGTCGTCGGCGATACCGAGCGTCCCGACTCCGGCGGCCGCGAGGTACTGAATGATCGGCGCGCCGAGGCCGCCGGCACCCAAGACGAGGACGTCCGCATCCAGGAGGTCCTGCTGCCCCCCCGGACCCACATCGTCCATAATGATGTGTCGGGAGTACCGATCGAGTTGCGTCGGATCGAGGTCGAGGTCGCTCATAGTTTAGACAAGGTTTCTTGGCCGATAAGCGCGACGGAGGCGTGCACACCTGCCGCTATCCAGGTTGCCGCCGACGCACCGCTTATGTGTCGCAGAGGCCAAGCCACGGTATGCCCGAAATCAAGGTACCTGCGGTACTCGGAGGCGGCAGCGCCTCCGCGTCGGTCGAGGTGGCCGGCGACACGCTCTCGGAACTGTTCGAGAATCACGCTGACGAGCACGGTCCCGAACTACGCGACAGCGTGATCGAAGACGGCGAAATCAAGGAGTTCATCAACGTCTACGTCGACGGTGACGAGGTAGCCGACCTCGACGTGTCGGTCGAGGACGACAGCCGGATCCGCGTCATTCCCGCCGCCAGCGGCGGCCGTCGCTGAGGCGTCGAAACGACGTCCGAGTGGTTACTCGTCGTCGAAGTCGACGTCGAGGTACTCCGCCCACAACGGGATGTCGGCGTACTTGTCCCCGCGGTCGCAGAGGATCATCACGACCGTGTCGTCCGAGCGGAGCGGTGATTCCGCGTGCAGTTCGTTTATCGCCTGCACGCCTGCGCCGGAGGAGGTACCGACGACGAACTGGCCGTCGACGCGGAGTTCCTCGCGGACGGTCTCGACGTCGTACTGTCCAGAATCGACGATCGGAATCTCTCGGTCCTGATACTGCTCGCGGAGGGCCCGTGCGCGTTCGTACGCGTCGTCCGTGTTAACGTACACTCTCTCGTCGAGGACGGAGTCGTCGTAGGTCTCCGGGTGGTAGTGGTCGCCCGTTTTGAGGTATTTGAGCCCGTCGATGGCGTGGAGCGCTTCGCCGGGCTCGAACCCGACGACGGTCACGTCGCCACGGTCGTGGAGGCCACGACCGGTGCCGGTGATGGTTCCGCCCGTCCCCGCGCCGGCGACGAAGTGCGTCACCGCGCCGTTGGTCTGCTCCCAGATCTCCGGTGCTGTCGTCCGCTCGTGCGTCCCCGGATTGTCCGGGTTCTCGTACTGATTCGGTCGGTAGTACCCCTCGGGGTCGGCGGCGATCAGTTCCTCACAGCGCTCGATGACCGCGTCGTAGCCGAGGTCGGCGTCGACGAAGTGGATCTCAGCGCCCGCGTCCTCCACCGCGCCGATCTTCCCGCCGCTCGCGTTGTCGGGCATCACGATCTCGACGTCGTACCCTCGATCGGCCGCCAGACGAGCGACCTCGCTGCCGGTGTTGCCGCTCGTCGGTTCGATCACGGTCTTCTCGGGCGTCAACTCGCCGCTCGCCTCGGCACCATCCAGCATCCCTTTGGCGATCCGTGACTTGATCGACCCGCCGCCGTACGGCGCCGCATAGAGGTTCATCCACTCCACCTTGGCGTAGACCGTCGCGGGCACGTCGACGTCGAGTTCGACGAGCGGCGTCTCCCCGATGTGAGCCTCGTCGAACGAGGTCGCCTCGCTCATACAGAAGCCACTGGCCCGAACGGGCAAATGGCTACCGTCTCGGGCACCCTCACTCCCGGCCGGTCTGGCCCGGTCGCTCGCGGTTGGACCGACAGGTCAGATCGCACAGCCGACCTCCCGGTAGAGCCAGTGGGTCATCACGTACGTACCGAGGACGATTCCTGCGCCCGCGAGAATGGAGTGTAGCGACAGGAGCGCGACGCCGCTGAAGAGGTTCGCAATGTTGCACCCCGGCGCGAGGCGCGACCCGACGCCCATCAGGAGGCCGCCCACGACCGGATTGTGGAGGCGCTCGACCTTCGGCCACCGGACCCGGAAGTCTCCGGAGGCCCGCGCGGCGAGGAACGATCCCACGACCACCGACAACACCATCAGCATATCTACCGTGACCGAGATGCCGCCGCCACGGAACAGAATCGAGCCCCAGTACTCGACGCCGCCGACGTCGACGCCAGCCTGTGAGAGGATCCAGCCGGCCCACTTGGCTTCGCTCCCGGTGATGGCCCACGCTCCGTAAATCCAGAACCACAGGCTGGCGACGAGCGCGAGTCCGATTCCCGCCGTGCGCGCGTCCCAGGAGTCGCGCAAGCGATCAGCCAGCGGGCGGTCGTCCGCGCGGATCGATTCGAGATAGGCTCTCGTTCCGTCGAACAGTTCTCGGAGCCCGATCGACAGCGCGGAGACCGACCGCGTCGGCAGATTCGCCTGCGCCCTCGCGTCGGCGGGGGCGTCGGTCCCGCCCCGTGGCTCGTCTGGAAGTTGCGCCCGGCCGCGAATGAACGCGTACAGGAGGACGATGACGGCGGCGACCAGCACCCCGGTGAGAGCGGGCGGCCAGGGCAGCGCCAGATAGAGCGTCGCCCCCTCACCGAACCGAAGCGGTTCGAAATAGACCGAGCGGAGCGTCGGGAAAGCGTACGCGAACGCGACGTAGCCGACTCCCATAAACAGGAGCGTGATCCAGAACTGGACGTATCCCTGACCGGCACGGTAAAGGGTTCCCGAGGCGCAACCGCCGGCCATCGTCATCCCGACACCGAAAACGAAGCCGCCGAACAACGACGCCAGACCCCACGGCGGCGTCCAGAAGCCTCGGAAGAACCCCAGGGTCGCCTGGAGGCTCCAGAACAGCGTCATCACGATGACGCCCGCGATGACGCCCCTCAGGACCCGAGTGTCCTTGAACGCGACGAAGTCCCTGAACGCGCTGACGAAACAGAAGCGCGCCTTCTGGAGGAGGACTCCGAAGGCGAGGCCGACCCCGATCGAGACGAGGACGTACCCGAGCGGCGAAAGTGTGGGCATATGCTCGTTAACTCACTCCGGCCGAGTTGGTCTGACGGAACAGAGCAGTCTTGCCCGTTGAACGTAAAAGCGGCAATATTTGAGTTTTCCGAGGACAACGGGCAATGGCTGATCACTCCGACGTGCCTAACCCTTTACGTCCAGTGCATTCGACAATGAGCGACGAGTCCACAGACGAGATCCTCTATCCGAACCGAGGCACCTCAGGAGATGGAGACGACACTGGTCGCGTTTCCCGTCGAACACTCATCGCGAGTTCGGCGGTCGCCGGCACTTCGGCAACAGCAGGTTGCACCGGGCTGACGGGCGGCGACGGATCCGGAGGCGGAAGCGGAGACGCCGGTCCGCCGACCGTGTTCGTGTTCAACACGGGCGATATGACCGTCAGCGTCATCGACGCGGCAGCCGACGAGTTGGTGACGACGACGTATCTGGGCGCGACAGCGTCCTTCCCTTCGAATCAGTACCTCGTGAACCAACTCGATCAGGACCGATCGATCGCGTGGCTCAACGTCGACAACGGCGTCCGCGGCGTCGACGTCGCCTCTCTCTCGGAGGAGACCTCCTTCGAGACCGGTTCCGGCGCGAACTGGCAGGAGGTCACGCCGGACGGGAACCACTTGATCGTCAGTGCGCGGGAACCCGTCCACAAACAGTTCCGGATCGACGCCGACCCGAGTTCGGACACCTTCGGCGACGTCACCGCAGCGATCAACCGTCAGCCCGAGGGCGGTCGCGGCGACAACGAGGGACCGGGACCGTGCGACATCACGATCCACCCTGACGGCGAGTACGCCTTCGTCCCGGACATCTACAGCGACACGCTCACCGTACTCAGCATCGATCCGTTCGAGATCGTCACGCAGGTCGGCGTCGAACCGGTCGTTGACGGCGTTGACGCCGTCGCTCCGTGGATGGACACCGCCACCTGGGACGGTGAGACGCTCCTCGTCGAGAACAACGAGGGCGAACACGGGACCGAGAGCATCTGGGACGTCAGCGACCCGGAGAACCCGGAGGAACTCACACGACTGACCGCCGAGGACAATCTCGGGGCGTTGCCGCTGACAAGCGAGGTCGGGCCGGATTCCCAGACCGCCTACGTCTTCACGGCCAACTCCAAGGACGTGACCGTCGTCGACCTGGCATCGGGCGACGTGACCGGACGGCTCGACCTCGGTGGCTCGGCGTTCGTCGGGACGTGGGGACCGGCGCGCGAGAAACTCTACGTCCCCGTACAGACGTCGGACGAGGTCAAAGTGATCGATCACGCGGCCGGCGAAATCACGGCGACCATCAGCGTCGGCTCGAAGCCCTACGGGGCGACAGCGGGGAACGTCCGCCCCGACACCGACACCGCCAGTAATCTGATGGCCACGATGGCGAGACTCGGCATCGAATTCTCGAACGCCGGAACGACGTACTGCATCGGGAACTGCGCCTGCGGCCACCAGTTGTAATGAGCGACGACGACAGTCCCGCCGACTCGTCCGCAACCGACCGCGCACTGACCCGCCGGTCGCTCCTAACAGCCGCGGCCGGCGCGGGGGTCGCCAGCGCAGCAGGGTGCGCCGGCGTGAGCACGCCCGCCGACGTGGCCGAGGCGGCCTCCGTCAGCGGCAACGTAGCGTACTTCCGTGGCCCCGAGCAGGTCCGACCGGAATCGGAAGTCTTCCTCGACGCGAGAAGTCGGTCACAGTACCGATCGGAGCACGTCTACGGCGCCCGCCACACCCCGGTCGACGACCTCACGTCTCAGACCGAGACTGACGCGGGACTGCTGCCGGACACAGACGCGCTTGCAAACCGACTGGGCGCGCTCGGCGTAACCCGCGACACCGATGTCGTCGTCTACGGCAGTAGCGTCGGGTCGCGGGTCTCCCGGGTCGTGTTCGTTCTCGAGTATCTGGGTCACGAGGGCAAGGTCTCCATCCTGAACGGCGGCTACGAGGCCTGGAACGGGCGCGTGGGCGTCGGCTCCCGGTCCCCCGCGGCGACGACGTACGAGGCGTCACCACGCGAGGAACTCGTCGTGACCCGCGATTGGGTCGCCGACCGGGTCGGGTCGTTCAACGCCGACGGCCCGGGACTGGTCGACGTGCGCTCGCCCGAGGCGTACCTCGGGGCACGCAGATCCGAGGAGTTAGTCGCCGCCAACGATCGCCACGGGCACATTCCGGGCGCAATCGACGTTCACTGGATCGGGAACGTGGAAGGCCGGATGCTCGGGGATCCGGGGACGCTCGCCGGGTTGTACTTCAACAACGCGGGGCTGAGTCAATCGAACCGGATCGCCGTGTACGGGCAAGGGAACATCAATCCGACTCATACGTGGCTCGTACTGCAGTCACTCGGCGCGGAGGACGTCTGCCTGTACGACGGCGGCTTTGCCGAGTGGGCGGACGTCCCGGCCAATAGCCGCGGTCGCTACCCCGTGGAGACGAAGACCACCACCGTCGTCGAGACGTCAGGCAGCCTCGGCGACGGGGGCGGCGGCGGGTTCTCCTGTACCGGCTGATGTTGGCCGCCGTCCCCTGTGCCGGCGCGGACTGCGTGGTCCTCTTCGATTGCGACGACGGGACAGAAAAAGGCCGGATCGCCGTCGGGGCGCATCCCGTTCACCTCACCGCGGTCGATGGCGCTGTCTTCGTCGCGACTATGGGCGAACGGGCGATCAGCGTCATCGACGGCGGGGAAGTCACGAAAGTCGAGACGGGGACGCTCGGCCCCTCGCACTTCGCCCTGACTGACGACGGTCGTGTGCTGATTCCCTGCACGGGCGGCGACGTCCTGGCGGTCGTCGACCGTGCGTCGCTCTCGCTTGTCCACCGCGTCGGCGTCGATGCGGAACCGCACGACGTCGCTGTCGAAGGTGACCGGGCGTACGTCGGCAGTCGGGTCGATGGGACCGTCTCGATCGTCGATCCGGCGGCTGGGCGGGTCGATCGCACGATCGCCATCGACGGGGACGCGCGGATTCAGGGCGTCGATGCCGGGTTCGGGGGCGTGTACGCCGTCGATCAGGCCGGAGCGCGGATCGCCCGCATCGACGACACTGGCGTGACTGCGAGCGCCTCGGTGGGCTCGAACCCGTATGAGGCGATTCTTGGTACGGATCGCGTTCTCGTCGCTGGTAGAGACGGTGGGACTGTGACCTTGCTCAACCCGACGCTCTCGGAAACGACGGTCCACGAGGTCGGTGGCCGCCCGACAGGGGTGACGACGATCGACGAGACGCACTGGGTCCTCAATCGCGACCGAGCCCGGTTACTATCACTCGACGCCCGGACGTCGATTCCGCTTCCCGCCCCCGCGTTCACCGCGGATCCGACGGGCGACGGCGACACCGTCGTTGTTTCCCACTACGACGATAACCGGGCGAGCCTCGTCTCGACAATCGACCGAGAGGTGGTATGGACGGTCGAGACACCGCCGGATCCTTTCGAGCCACTGGTGCTGTGAGCGGGGCGTTCGGCCCGACCGGCGGGCCGATTCGATATGGGCGATGCCCCACAGCGCGACAGGCCGAAGAGCACGTCAGAGATACGGGAGATGCCTGCAACGTCCGTAAAGGGTATCCTTGCAGATAACCGATAGTCTCCTATGTCAGAAACCGGCTGGGAGGACGTCGTCGAACTTCCCGACGAACTCGACGACGAGACTGCGGCGGAACTCTACGACCAGGCTGACGAGGTACAGGATATGACCGGCGAGGTCTGCCCGTATCCGCAGGTCGAGGCCAAGAAGGCGATGCAGGGCCTGTCCGACGGGGACCTCCTGGTCCAGGAGACCGACCACGTTCCGAGTACCGAGAACGTCCCGAAGGCCGTCGAGGAACTGGCCGAGGCCAACGTCTGGAAGAGCGGCGACGGGCGCTACCAGATCTTCCTCCGGAAGCGATAACGATGGTCGACGAAGTCACCCCCGAGGAACTCTACGAACGCCTCGGCTCCGACGACGCGCCGCAGGTCATCGACATCCGCAACGAAGCCGAGTTCGAAAAGGGTCACATCCCCGGCGCAATTAACGTCCCGATGAGCCAACTCCCGAGCCGAATCGACGAAATCGACTGGGGGGACGACGTCGTCGTCGCGTGTCCGATCGGGCAATCGTCCATCCAGGCCGCCCGGCTGATCGGCAGTTACGAGGACGTCGAGGACGCCGAGAACGTCCGAAGTATGTCCGGCGGCTATCGGGCGTGGGAGTATGAACTCGAATCGGGGTCGGAAGCGACACCCGCCGAGGAGTAGCGTGAGCGCCCGTGACCTCGTCCTCTCGCGGGACGCCTACGACGACATCGTCTACCAGGGATACGACGGCGGCGACGAGGAGATCTGCGGCGTACTCGCCGGAGCGTACGGTGACGACGAGAGCGTCGTCCACGAGGTCCACCAGACAGAAAACGTCGCTGAGACCCCGCAGATCCGCTACGCGATCGACCCCGAAGAGCAACTGCAGGTCATCGAGTCCGTCGAGGACGCCGGCCTCGAAATCGTCGGATTCTATCACACGCACCCGGCCGGGCCGCCGCGCCCGAGCGCAACCGACGCGGAGCGGGCGACGTGGCCGGGCTACTCCTACGTGATCTGTGCCTTCGACGGCTACCCGTATCTCGGTTCGTGGCGCTGGACCGACGAGGGCTTCGAACGTGAGACCGTTGTCGTCGGAGAGACCGTCGGCTGAGACCACCGAAATAGTCCATCTGGGCCCCGTTCGGACGGGTAACTCGATTATCTTATCTGGTAATATGCGGCAAAGTATTTTTACGGTGGTTAGCGGCCTCATTGTATGGTAAGGTCTACGGCCGGATCAGTGGGTGGAAGTCCGGGACTTGGCGACGTCGAGACGGCGATCCAGAACTTCGTCAAGTACATTCCGAACGGGGATACGATCCCCGACGAAACGTGGCGGAAGCGACACCGGAACATCGTGCTGGCGCTGTTAGCGCACATTCCGTTCCTCATCGCACTCGGACTCTACGAGGGAACGGAATCGTTTTCTGGGGCACAGATTCCCGAGGTCGAACTGCAGACGATCGTGCTTCGCGTCGGGATCGTCGCCGGAATCGCCCTCCTCGCGGCGTACCCCGGACTCGGTCGTCGGGTGCGAACGTCGCTCGCGACGCTCGGATTGGTGATGACGTCAGCGATCCTCGTGTACTTCTCGGGGGGGTACATCGAAGCCCACTTCCACTTCTTCGTCGTAATGGGGATCGTCGCGGTCTACGAGGACTGGGCCCCGTTCGCGCTGGCGATCCTCTTCGTCGTGATCCAGCACGCGGTCTTCGGATTCTATATGCCGGAGATGGTCTACAACCACGCCGCGGGCGCCACGAACCCGTTCATCTGGGCCGCCATTCACGCCGCGTTCGTGTTGATGCTCTGTACTGCGCTAATGACCAACTGGATCTCGATCGAGCGGTCTCGCGAAGAGGCGCGAGAACAACTCGCCGAGACCGAGGAAGCCGAGGATCTGAAGGCGAGAGCCGAGGCCCGTCAGCGCGAAGTCGAGGAGATGAACCAGCATCTCGAAACGAAAGCCGACGAGTTCAGTGCGAAGTTGGCGCGTGCGGCCGACGGCGACCTCAGCGTCCGACTCGACACGGAAACCGAAAGCGAAGCGATGGCGCAGATCGGCGAGGACTTCAACGTGATGATGGATGAGATGGAGTCCGCCGTACAGGACATCCAGGCCTTTTCACAGGAAGTCGCCGCCGCAAGCGAGGAGGCCAGCGCCGGTGCGAGCGAGGTCAAGCAAGCCAGCGAAGACGTGAGCGAGGCGGTCCAGACGATCTCCCGCGGCACCGACGACCAGCGCGAGATGCTCGAGGACGTCTACGACGAGATGACTGCCCTCTCGGCCGCCGTCGAGGAAGTCGCCTCGTCCGCGGAGTCGGTGGCGGAGACGTCCCACGAAACGGCGCAGGTCGCTAACGCCGGCGAATCGACCGCCAAGGGAGCGATCGACGATGCACAGGAAGCCCAGACCGCAATCGACTCGACGCTCTCGAACGTCGAGCACCTCGACGAGCGGATGAACGAGATCGGCGACATCGTCGAACTGATCAGCGACATCGCAGAGCAGACGAACCTTCTCGCGCTCAACGCCAACATCGAAGCGGCCCGCGTCAGTTCCACGGGGAACGGCGACGGTGACGGCTTCGCTGTCGTCGCCGACGAAGTGAAGCAACTGGCCGAAGAGACCCAGGAGTCCGCGACCGAAATCGAGCAACTCATCCAGGAGACGCAGTCTCAGACCTCGACGACCGTCGAGCAGGCGCGGGCGGCACAGGATCATATGTCCGAAGGCGTCGAGGCCGTCGAAGAAGTGCTCGAAGCGTTCACCACGGTCTCCGCGAACACGACGGAAACCGACAGCGGCATCCAGGAGATCAGCGACGCGACCGACGACCAGGCGAAGAGCGCCGAGGAGTCGGTCTCCGTTGTCGAGGAAGTCGCAGAGATCAGCCGTAAGACGGCGGACGAGGCGGGCGAAGTGTCCGCGGCTGCCGAGGAGCAGGCGGCGTCGATCTCACAGGTCAGTTCGAACGTCGAGCAGTTGACCGACCAGGCCGAAGAACTCCAATCGCTGCTCGCGCGGTTCAAAGTTGACGGGAGCGCTCCGGAGATACCCGACCCCAACGCCGACGCCGGGGCGGGAATGAACGTCGCGATGAACGACGGCGGTCGGCCGGAGTAGCGCCGCTCACTCGATCTGGATTTTGCGTCCCGACGTTTCGCCCAACTTTCGCAACCGCGAGACACGGTCTTCGGTCCGTGGATGCGTCGAAACGTCTCGCCTGATAGTGATTCCCCTCGTCTCTTCCCAGTGATCACCGCGAGCGGGGACGACGATCACCGGTAAACAGTGAGAGCAATCACTATGCGACGACGTTCCTCGTCGGATTCGACCCCACGGTGCGTCCACACCGGCGAGAGCGAACCGAACGGGAGCGTTGTGGCCCGATCGATCTTTCTGAGAGCACTCGCGAGCGCAAGCGGGCGTCCCGTCACTTCCGCAGCCCGCTCGTCGGCCCCGAACTCCCGGCGACGCGTGTACGCGCGGATCAGGAACGTCACCGTCATTCCGAGGACCGCCACGGCTGACTCGGTCCAGCCCCGGGAGGGTCGCCGGCCACGACCCTAGATCACCGCGGACCCACGCGACATAGAGGGCGAGTCCCCTGAGGAGAAACACCGCCGGAGATAACAGGAGTTCGAGAACGACGACGACGAGTTATGAGAGCGCGATCGCCACGCTCCTGATGAATCCGTCGTGACGTTCGAGGTGGGCCAGTTCGTGGGCAAGCAACGCCTCCAGTTCCCGACCGTCGAGCAGCCGAAAGAGCGACGCGTCGAGCACGACGGTGCTCCGACCGCTGGTGTCGAGCGCGAACGCGTTCGGCATCTCCAGCCGAGCCACGTGCAGTCCCGAGCACTCGACCGACATCGAATCCGCGAGGCCTTCGAGAATCCCGTATGCCCGCGGGGGCCGTGACTTCGGGACTTCTCGAGCGTTCAGCGTCGCGTCCCGATCCGGAATGACAGGTAGGTAGCGAGGACCGTGCCGAGAATGATTCCACTCGCGGCCGCGACCGGTTCGAGCCGAACCTGCCGGACTGCGAGGATACCGCCGAGGCTCGCGGCGGCGAGCAAGCCGTCGCAAGCGAGCGCGGTGAGCCCCACGGCCGCGGCCTCTAGTCGGCTCACACGACCACGACGGTACCGCTCAGACGGGGCAGGTGGGGGTGCGGGCATCCTTCGGGTTCCAGCGGGTCGGTCAGTCGGGATCCGATTCAGCGGCGTTTCGCCCACGACTGTCGGGTTCACGTTCGACGGGGGCGCCGTCATCGCCCTCGACGTGAGGCGTATCTTCGCTCTCGGCGTGGGCAGTATCTTCCCCATCGATATCCGCTGTGTCCGCACCATCGGTGTCGTCTCCGGTATGATCGCCAAAGGAGCGGTCGCCCAGGAGTTCGTTCGTCCGGCGGAAGATCCCTGTGAGTGTGGTGATTTCGCGCTCGGTCGGGTGGGCGCGACCGATCAGTCGCCGCATCATCACCCTGGTCTTCTCCCGTTTGTGTTCCCGCCCCTCAACCGACTTGTGGAACCGTTCGAAGAAGTCATAAAAGCGGTCGATGTCGGCCTCGGCTGCGCGTTCCCGCTCGACGTCCGGGAGTTGCGTCTCTTCGACGGTGAGCGTGCGGAGTTCGTAGAAGAGAATCGTCGCCGCCTGCCCGAGGTTCAACACGGGGTACTCCGCGCTGGCGGGAATCGAGCACACCTCGTCGAGCCGTCGCAACTCCTCGTTGTCGAGGCCGGTCCCCTCGCGACCGAAGACCAACGCGGTCTCCGTGTCGACGGATTCGAGGCTCTCACGGACTTCGGCCGGCGTCTTGAACGGAAATCGCGTGTGTTGTCTGCTGTCCTCGTTGGTGATCGCCGTCGTCCCGATCGTGTGGTAGTCGTCGACGACTGCGTCGAAGGTGACTTCCTCGGCGTTCGGGAGGACGTCTTCGCGGGCGTGGCCGGCGAAGCCGTACGCCTCGCCGTCCTCGTCGAGTTCGGGCGGCTCGACCAGCCTCAGGTCCGTGAGTCCGAAGTTCTTCATCGCACGGGCGATCGTTCCGACGTTTCCGGGGGTCTCCGGTTCGACAACGACGACGACGGGGTCCTGGGTGCGTGGAGCCATCGACTATTTCGTGGGATACTCGCGGTCGAGTTCGGCGGTGTCGAGCGAAGGGGCCGCTTCCTCCTTGTCGTCTCCGACGGTCGTGATCTCGCCCGTCTGAAGGTTGATCTTCTTGCGTTCGTCCTCGGAGTTTTCATTGAGCCGTCGGTTGAGCTCCTCGGGATCGGGAGGCGTGGGCAGGTCGTCGGGATCGGTATCGATGTACTCCAGGCCGGCGTATCCCTCGGGGGCGCGGTTGCCGGCGACGAACCACTCGTGGAACTCGTCGCGGAAGACCTCCGTACCGGTGCGGTCGCTGCCACCCGCCTGCCGGAACCAGTACAGAAAGTCAGGTTCGTGGGTCTGACAGAGGAGTACTTCTTCCATTGGTTCGCCGTAGACGATTTCGGCTTGGTTCGACCGCTTTTTTTCTGCCTCCCCGTGAATTAGGTAGCAGGCGTCACAGGGCTTTCCCTGAAGGTAGGTCAGTCGGATGAGCCGCCGACGGGTGTCTTCGGAGACCTCATCGAGCGGACGGAACTCCCCGTCGGCGGAGAACACCTCCTCTTGATCGAATCGCCACCCTCGGAGGCCGATGCTGATTTTGGGCATAGCCGAACGGTAGCGTATCGGCGAATAAAAGAAACGCGTCTCTGCGGTGGTCAACAGGCGGGACAGTAGCAGCGCTCTGACCAAAGCATGAAGAACGGGCACCGGGAGACAATCAATATGAACGAGTGGGACACGGACGGTTCCGAGACGACGGCCTCGAGCCGGTCTTTATGCGGACTGTCGCCCCGGGCCGAGCGGATGCTCCTCGGGCGATGGCTCTGGACAGCCGTCCGACAGTCTGCGGGTGCGGCCCTGCTCTTCGCGCTCACGTTCGTCCTCTGTCTCCCGCCTCGGCTCGTTGGCGGGCTCTCGTAGCCGATCGGCCTCCTGTTGCCGGTGTTGATGAGGCTCCCTTTGGTCGCCGCTGCCGTCGGAGCGCACCGTAACGGCGGATTCCTCGTCAGCATCGGACTCGCCGGCGGTCCGAGTTTCGGCCTCTATCGCTCGCTCGGTCTGTTCAATCTCACGTATCCGAGCGCGACGATGCTGACGCGATCGATCACGCCCGACCGGTGGTTGAGCAGGGCTCACCCATCTATCTCCGGGCCCCGGAACGTGCGCCTTTTCTTTCCCCCGCGAGAATCGGAGGATATGGATCCGAAGCGGGAACTCACGAGCGTCGATCTGGCCGCCCTCGTCACCGAACTGAACCGGTACGAGGGAGCGAAAGTCGACAAGGCCTACCTCTACGGCGACGACCTGCTCCGCTTTCGGATGCGCGATTTCGAACGCGGTCGGGTAGAACTCATCGTAGAAGTCGGCGACGTGAAGCGTGCGAACGCCGCAGACCCCGAACGCGTCCCCGACGCGCCGGGGCGACCGCCGAACTTCGCGATGATGTTGCGGAATCGACTCTCCGGGGCCGACTTCGTCGGCGTCGAACAGTTCGAGTTCGACCGAATCCTGGTCTTCGAGTTCGCTCGTGGCGACGAGAACACCCGAATTGTCGTCGAACTCTTCGGCCAGGGCAACGTCGCTGTGCTCGATGAGACCGGTGAGGTCGTCCAGAGCCTCGAGACGGTGCGACTGAAATCCCGAACGGTCGCGCCTGGCTCGCAGTACGAGTTCCCCGCCTCGCGACTCAATCCACTTTCGGTCGGGTACGAAACGCTCGAACAGCGGATGGAGGACTCCGACACGGACGTCGTGCGAACGATCGCTACGCAGTTGAACCTCGGTGGCCTCTACGCCGAGGAACTCTGCGCCCGCGCTGGCGTCGAAAAGACGATGTCGATCGACGAGGCGGGCGACGAACAGTACCGCGCGCTCCACGAGGCCATCGAGGAACTCCGGACGCGGCTCCGCGGCGGGGATTTTGCCCCCCGAGTGTACACTGATGACGACGGGAACGTCGTCGACGTGACGCCGTTCCCGCTGGAGGAGCGCGAACGTGAGGGCCTCGACAGCGAGGGGTACGACAGTTTCAACGACGCGCTGGACGAGTACTTTTACCGCCTCGATCTCGAGGACGACGAACCCGAGGAAATGGGGCAACAGCGGCCGGATTTCGAGGCCGAGATCGAGAAGAAAAAGCGGATCATCGACCAGCAGGAGGGGGCGATCGAAAACTTCGAGACGGAGGCCGACACCGAGCGCCGCCGCGCGGAACTGCTGTATGCGAACTACGACCTCGTCGACGAGGTCCTCTCGACTGTCCGCGAAGCGCGCGAGAACGACGTCTCCTGGGACGAGATCCGCGAGACGCTGGAAGCCGGCGCCGAACAGGGCATCCCGGCCGCGGAGGCGGTCCGCGACGTGGATGGCGCAGACGGCACCGTGACGATCGAACTCGACGACTCCGACGTCGAAGTCAACGTCGATACCGGCGTGGAGAAGAACGCCGATCGGCTGTACACCGAGGCCAAACGGATCGAAGCGAAAAAAGAGGGCGCGATGGCCGCAATCGAGAACACGCGTGAGGAACTCGAGGAAGTGAAGCGCAGACGCGAGGCGTGGGAGGCCGGCGACGAAACGGATGAGACGGACGACGACGAGGACGACGACCGCGAGGACCGCGATTGGCTCTCCGTCGAGTCGATCCCCATTCGAATGTCAGAGCAATGGCACGAGCGGTTCCGGTGGTTCCACAGTTCGGACGGCTTCCTGGTTATCGGCGGCCGGAATGCCGACCAGAACGAGGATATCGTCACCAAGTACCTCGACAAGCACGATCTGTTCTTCCACACGCAGGCCCACGGCGGACCGGTGACGATCGTGAAAGCGACTGGTCCCTCCGAGGCCTCGGAAGCGGTCGACTTCCCCGAGACGACGAAGTCCGAGGCCGCCCAGTTCGCCGTCTCGTACTCCTCGACCTGGAAAGAGGGCCGCCACGCCGGAGAGGCGTATATGGTGACCCCGGATCAGGTCTCGAAGACGCCCGAGTCGGGTGAGTACATCGAGAAGGGATCGTTCGTGATCCGCGGTGATCGGACCTACTTCCGAGACGTCGGAGCCGAGGTCGCGGTCGGCATCCAGTGCGAGGGCGAGACGCGCGTTCTCGGCGGTCCGCCGACAGCCATCGAGGAGCGCGTCGAGACGTCGATCCGCCTGCAACCGGGCCAGTACGCACAGAACGACGCCGCGAAGATGCTCTACCGGAAATTCAAAGACCGGTTCACCGATCAGTCGTTCCTCCGAAAGGTCGCGAGCCCCGACAAGATTCAGGAGTTCCTTCCGCCGGGCGGCAGCGAGATCATCGAGGACTGAAAATCGGAATCGTCCCGTGCCGGCGCTCAGCACGGCACAGTACGGCTTTATATCTTCATCGCGCGTACCTGTAAGCGAGCGAACACCGGAAGAGATCACCTCCGTCGCTCGGTGAATCCAATGATTCAACAATCCTTACAGTACCTCCGCAACGACGAAGACTCCTGGGTCACTACCGTTCTCATCGGCGGGATCCTGACGCTGCTCAGCCCGCTCGTGATCCCCGCAATCCTCGTTCTTGGCTATCTCGTCCGCGTCGTCAGAGAGACGATGCACGGTAACGAGCGCCCGCCGGCCTTCGACGAATGGGGTGACCTCTTCAGCGACGGGCTCCGAGCCTTCATTATCGTCTTCGTGTACGGGTTCGTTCCCACACTCGTCGCGGCGCTCGTCATCGGCGGCGGAGTCCTCTCGTTCGTTGTGGTCGGCGGATCGGCGAGCAGCGTATCAGGTTCCTTCGGCCCCCGGAGCGGCATCACAACCGGTCTGGGAATCCTGGTGGTCCTCGTCGGTAGCCTCCTCGCGGTAGTGGTGAGCCTGCTGGCCGCCTACGTCGGGCCCGTGGCGATGGCGAGTCTTGCCGAGCGCGACGACCTGAGTGGGGCGTTCTCGCTCAGCGAACTCCGACCCGCGTTGACGTTCAGGACGTACGCCACCGCGTGGGTCTCGGGGCTCGGCATCATCTTGGTGTTCGGCCTTATCGCGGGCGCGCTGAGCGCGGTCCCTCTCTTCGGATTCCTGGCGGCCGGGTTCCTGAGTTTCTACGGCGCTGTCGCCGCCTACTGTGTCATCGGGCACGCGTGGGGCGAACTCCACGACGTGACCGTCGGCGAGGAGAACGGCTCTATCCACGAGCGACCGGCAGTTTGAAACTGTCGGTGTAGTCACAGCGCCGTCCCGCACAGACAAGCAAGCCGCGGAAGCGCTATCCTCGACACGCCGGGTTTTCACTTCCTCGCCGTTCGACTAATCTCTCACACCCTGTACCCACCCAGTGACTCGATCGAGGCGGGTTGCGGCTTTTTCACTTAATGGGTGAGATTGCCGTTCAGCATTTCGTCGAGCGCGTCGTTGATCTCGCCCAGGTCGCAGGTTTGTGAGGCGAAGCCGCCGAACGGGAGCGTTCCGCCGTCGGACATCTTCAGGAGGTGTGAAACCGCGTCGGTTGTTTTCCAGTCACCGGAGCCGAGCTTGACGGTCGTGGTTCCGGCGTCGATGTCGCGCGATTAGCCACGGTAGCGAGCCACGAATTCCGCTCGACGGGACGTGAGCAGAGGTTTATGTCCGACGTCTGCGAATCGCTTCCTGTCTGCTCGGTATGCCCACCGATTCCAGCCGGGACCTCGCTGACGAGGTGACGCGGGTCGCAGGCGTGTCGTATCTCCAGGGAGCCACCGGTCACAGCATCGGGAGCCTCGGGTTTCTCCTGCTTGGGGTGGTCGGACTCGTCGTGATCGAGTCGGCCGCCGTGGGAGCCGGGGCTGTGGCATCGGCCAGTCTACTGAGCGCAAACGGGGTCTCGATCTATCTATGGGATCGAGTCAGAGACGTCGTAGCGGAGACCCCATCGAATGAGGGAGACGATGACGGAGGCCGAGCGCGGGACTCGGAACGGACGCTCTCACCGCCCGCCCTGTCGGCCGAACACAAGGCCGAGCTTACCGGAGGGCTGGTACAGGTCGTCGGACTGGTGACCGTCTTGGCGGTAGTGATCGGTACCATCCGTATACTGGGCATCGAGCGGGGTTCGTACCTTCTGGGGGCGCTTCTGGCCGCCGGCAACCTCGTAGCGCTGGCGCTCGCGTGGTGGGACACCGACGGATAGCAGGATCTTTCCGCCGTGGTCGCAGAGCAATCAGTATGCGTATTTCGAGTCGCGGCCGCGGCGAGGAGGGCCGCGAGCGGATGACGCTGGTCCCCGAGAACGTCGACGACCTGTGGCACCTCTCACACGTGCTTGAATCCGGAGATCTGGTCTCCGGCGACACCACCCGTCGGATCCAGCGCACCGAAGACAATCTCCGGGACACGGGCGGCCAGCGCGAGCACCTGTTCGTGAGCATCGACGTCGACGACGTGGAGTTCGCGCGTTTCGCGAACCGCCTCCGGGTCGGCGGCGAGATCGTCGAGTGCTCCCGTGAAGACCAACTCGGTCACCACCACACGATCAACGTCGAGGAGCACGACGAACTCACCATCGAGAAACAGTTCAAGCCGGATCAGATCGAACGGATCGAGACGGCCGAGGAAGCGGCCGAGAACGCTGACGTGGCGATCGCGACGGTCGAGGAGGGCGAAGCCCACATTCACACCGTCGCCCAGTACGGCACCGAAGAGCGCTTCTCCTTCACCGCACCCACAGGCAAAGGAGAGTACGCGCAACCGCGTTCGGAACTCTTCTCGGAACTCGACGACGCGCTCGCCCGGATGGACGTGGACGCGATCATCCTCGCCGGACCGGGGTTCACGAAGCAGGACGCCCGCAACCACATCGCGGAGAGCCACCCCAAGACCGCAGATCTGATCACGATGGTCGACACCGCCGCCGTCGGGGACCGCGGCGTTCACGAGGTGCTCAAACGTGGCGCGGTCGACGAGGTTCAGACACAGACGCGCATCTCGAAGGAGGCCGAGTTGATCGACGACCTGATGGCGGGAATCTCGAAAGGCGAGAAAGTCGCCTACGGAGTGGAAGCGGTCGCCGAGGCCGCCGAGTTCGGGGCTGTCGAGGAACTCCTCGTGGTCGACGATCGCCTCCGGCGAGAGCGACAGGGCCAAGGCGACTGGGACGTCGACGTCAACGAGGTCATCCAGTCGGTCGAACGGCAGGGCGGCGAAGTCACGGTCTTCTCCGGAGAGTTCGACCCCGGCCGGCAGTTGAAAAATCTCGGGGGGATCGCCGCGTTACTTCGGTATCGGCTACAGTAGCGCAACCGCTCTTATGTAGAACTACGGAAAGCCCCCATAACAAGGCAGTCGACGGTGATATCGACGGATGCGCCCGTGAGATTCAGCAATCTAATGATCCCGAATGGATGAGCCAGGTGACGTACCGACTGAGTGAGCATAGTCGCGGACTCAGCCCGGTGATCGACGAGACGGTGGAGTGGGGCGAGACCTACCTCCGCGACGCCGACTCGCCCGACGAATCGGTCGTATAGGGAACGGTCGGTGAGTGCTCCGGTTGATCTCGGGGACAGTATCCGAACGGCCGGTTAGCTTATTACTACAGAAAATAATCACGATTATGGAACGACGGCAGTTTCTTGTCGGGTCCGCAACCGCGGCTGTAGCCGCGCTCGCGGGGTGTGGGAGTCCGGACGACGACAGCGGGAGCAACGACGGCGGGGGCGAGGAGACCACCGACGAACCCGGCGGGTATTCGTTGCACGGCCCGCAGTCGACGGTGAATCGTCGGCCGTAGCCGCCCAGTAGGGTCAAGAGGGCGGCGGATCCGACGCGGGCGTGCGAGCGACCGGGAGATAGGGACCCCACTCACCGGCGCCGAGGGCCCGCCTCGGTGGTTCCGGGGCCGATCGACTCAGGGGTCCACCGGGACAGGCACCCCCACTCGGCTGCCTCGGCCACCGCGCGGCCGCAGGCGGGAGCTCGCGTCAGTGGTGAGAAGCAGCCGACGTATCTGTACGCACGCTACTGTTCGCGATTGACATCCTCCTCCGCGTAAACGCGGAGGAATCCCGAGCGGTGGGAGTTTCAGG
>NZ_JBDGQZ010000023.1:0-70307 GCF_042218505.1 Halobellus sp. | reverse complement strand
CGCTCCTCGGGGAACTGAACTACGCTCAGGGGACGGTGCAGTATCAACTCCGCTGTCTCTGGACGGGAGCGAATCACGGTCGAGTATCACACTACGCTCATCGTTCACGGCAGTAGTGTATAGTTCATCTGATGAGTAAAATCCGGATTTGAGAAACCACACCGCATCGAATAGGCAACTGCGAGTTTGACCTTTCAAAAATACATCATAATTCTCAAACAACGTCGGTCCTGACAGTGCCACGAGCCCTCCCGGCACCCAGGGGGTCACCCGTCTGGGGTGCCACACTTTTCGATGCTCTCGCCTCGCTCCCCGCCGTCGCCGCACTGAATTGGCTGCCGAACTCGACGGCGACCGTCGACAGCGGGGTGCCGATACGTGGCGCGTTCGTCACCGGTGCGACCGCCGCAGTTCGTTCAACAAACCCGAGCGCCGCCGGACTCCGCACCAGATTTCTCGGCGGCGTCATCGCGGCGGTCACCGGTCTCCTCACGAGCGGGGCAGTTACGACGTGGACGCTGTCTCAGGTCCACATCGTCGTCTTCACACTCGGGTTCGTACTCGTCGTCGCGCCCGTATTCGGGCTTGGATTTGGCCGTCTCGGCGGGTGGGCAGCAAACGCTGTTGCCGCACGGCTGACGAGCGGTGGGGACCTCAGACAATATAAACCCACAGTCAGCCTCGAACGAAGTGGCTTGTACCGTTCTCGCGACGAGTCCGATCCAGATCAGCAAGTTCGTCGTCACCGTCGTGCCATTGAGGTTCGGTGTCCTCGGGTACTGGCGGATCATCCCGGCGCAGCAACTCACGGCCCTACTCGTCGTTCCGTTCGTCGGGAGCCTTCTGGCGGTCGTGATTATCGCAGAAACCCTGGTGACAGGGTTCCGGATGATCCGCGACGAACGGTCGGTCCTCGATCGACTCTCGGCAGAGCGAGCGTGCACGGCGATTCGCGCGCTCGAGGCCACCGTCGTGTTCAGTTTGACGGCGAGTATCGTCGGCCTGATCCTCAGACTCCCGGACGAACCGATGGCGAGGCCGGGGGTCATCGGTCTCCTGTTCATTTTCACGGCCCTCGGTGGCCTCATCCCCGTCGAGAATCTCCTTCGAACCACAGAGCACCACGTTCAGCGGCGTCGTAACGAAGCAGAATGGGGCACGACGAGCACGCGGTCGCACCACTCGTGCCCCCACCCAAATCCATATATTTGATGCGTCGAAAGCATACGACACTATCGAACGTATGCCGATCATCGCGAAGGTGTATTTTTCACACCCAGATATGGCGTTGGCAAACGTCATTTCGTCGTTTCCGGACACGAACATCCGTGTGCTGCAGGAGGTGAGCACGGATCCGGTGAGTGACAACTCGTTTTTCGTCGTGGAAACCGAGCAGACCGAGGCTCTCGAACGCGAACTCTCCGCCGACCACACCGTTGAGGAGTCACAGCGCGTGTCGAGTTACGAAGATTGGCCCGTCTACAGCATCAGGTTTACTCCGGAGACGCTGCTGCTGGGGTCAGTCGTGACCGAGCAGAACGGGTTTGCACTCGACGCGTATCAGTACGAAGGCGGGTGGATAGAACGCTGGCAGCTGCCCGATCGGGAGTCGTTGCAGTCCGTCTGGGAGTACGCCAACGACCAGTCGTTCGACTTCGACATCCACAAGATGTATCAGATCTCCGAGAGTAACGGACAGGACGACACCACTATCACCGACAAACAGCGGACTGCGCTGATATACGCCTACAACAACGGATACTTCGAGAAGCCTCGTGGGACGACGCTCGAAGAGATCGCCGACGCTCTCGACATCTCCACGACAGCGGCCAGTGGCCGGATCTATCGTGGGATGAAGAACCTCATCGAATCGTCGATGAAAGAGATCTCGTCGTGAGGCGTGGGAGGAACCGTATCTCGTCGCGGCGCGCGGGGAGTCGCTTCCGGTTCATTGCTATGTTGCCGCGCGCACGACCGAGTAGCCGGACGAGACGACGATATATCCGACAGCAGAGCCCCGGATCGAAGCCGGTTGGGGTCCGGGTGGGGGACGCGAACTTTCTTGCAGGGGCGGTATGAATCCTATGGACGAATGGTATCACGTGCAGTGAACGCCACGGGGGCACGTCCGCTGACGGCAGGGCGCGCTTGGGGTGGATGGTGACGAACGCTCGACTGAGTCGCCGATCCGACGCTCAGAATCGAACCGGCGATGACTCTCGTAGGTCCCGATGAGTGACGATAGACGCCCCCGAGTGCTCGCCGTCGACGACGAGCCAAACGTTGCAAGGGCGTACGCGATTTATTTGAAGGAGGATTACGATGTCGAGACAGCGACCGACGGCGAGGAGGCGCTCGCGGCGGTCGACGACTCGTTCGAAGTCGTTCTCCTGGATCGGCGGATGCCCGATCTGAGGGGCGATGAGGTGCTCCGGCGACTCCGGGAGCGCGGATACGACGGGCAGGTCGCGCTCGTGACCGCGGTCGATCCGCAACTCGACGCGCTCGATCTGGATTTCGAGATGTACCTGACGAAGCCGGTCACTAAGGCCGATCTCGTCGAGGCGGTCGATCGGCTGGTCGAGGTCAGCCGGTGCGGCAACGCCCTCAGAGAGCAGTTCCGTCTGGCGCAGATGCGGGCAGCGGTCGAAAGCGGGGCGAACCCATCGAAACTCGAAGCCAGCGAGGAGTACAGCGCGCTCCTCGAACGCCTCTCCGAACTGACCGAGCAGACAGACGGGATCGCAGAACTGGCCGACGAGGAGACGCTCGCGGCGGCGACGCAGGACCTCCCCGACGACCCGGGAGAGTAGCGATCCCGAACCGCTGCGAGTCTGATGCGCCCCGCAGGGGATCTTCACGTAGCCGACTCCATCACACTGCAGTCGCGTGAGCGCGCCGAGGAGGTCCGCAGTGAGCGAGCGAATCAGCAATCGTTTTGCCGTTCGATAGCGCTTCCGAGAGGTATGCACGCGATCACGAACAGCGGGTGGATCGAAGTCGTTACCGGGTCGATGTTCTCGGGGAAGACAGAGGAGATCCTGCGACGACTCAGGCGGGCGGAGATCGCAGGCCAGGAGATCGCCGCGTTCAAACCGGCTGTCGACGACCGCTACGGCGACGCGACCGTTGGCTCACACGTCGGCCGGCAGTGGGACGCCACCGTCGTTCCGGGCGAGGGCGAAGGCGTCTGGGAGATCCGCGAGACGCTCAACGGCGAGGACGTCGTCGCAGTCGACGAGGCGAACTTCTTCGACGCGGAACTTCTCGACGTCTGTCAGCGACTCGCCGACGAGGGCCGACGCGTGCTGATCTCCGGCATCGATCAGACGTACCGCGGCGAACCGTTCGAGCCGTTGCCACAACTGATGGCCGTCGCCGAGTACGTCGACAAACTCCAGGCGATCTGTGCGCAGTGTGGCGAGCCGGCGACGCGGAATCAACGGCTCGTGGACGGGCAGCCCGCACACGTAGAGGACCCGACGATCGTCGTCGGTGCCGAGGAGTCCTACGAGGCTCGCTGCCGGAACTGTCATAGCCTCCGGCGTGACTAACTGAGAGATACTGTGACGACCTGGGTAGCGGATCCGGAAGGCGGGCGGGACAGAGGACCGCGGGGGATCGCACGCGCCTGGATCGAGGTGCTTGTCCGACCGAAGCAGTTCTTCGCGAACGGGGTTGCCCCCGGCGATCAGGCACCCGGACTGGTGTTCGCTGTCACTGTCGCCGTGGCGTACACGGTCGGGCTGTTCTCGTTCGTGCCCGAGCGGATTCCGAGCCTCGCGGGGGGCGCGAGCGTCTCGGCTGCCATCGTCATAACGGCCGTGGCGCTGGTGATCGCGCCCGCGACGCTCCACCTGACGGCCGCACTGCAGACTGTGCTGCTCATCCTGGTCGTCGACGATAGAGCCGGCGTGAGCGAGACGGTTCAGGTGATCGGGTACGCGGCCGCGCCGTGCGTCGCCGCCGGCGTTGACGTCCCGGCGATTCGGTTCGTGTGCGTTCTCTACGCGGCGGCACTGCTGGTGATCGGGCTCCGGGAAGTTCACGAGACGACTACGGTCCGCGCGCTGCTGGCGGGCGCAGTCCCTGCCGTGTTGCTTTTTGGCACGGCGTTCGGCGGCATCCCGGCCGGCGAGGCGCTTCTCCGCGCGGCCGGGCTGATCTGAACGGCGAAGACCGACAGGGCGACGCTTGTTCGACAACAGTCGGGCGGTTACGCGGTTCAGGGGCACTTCTTCTGACGTGCTGGACGGCCGCGTCTAACGGCCGTGATTCGACAGTCGTTTTAGTCGTGGCACATTTGATGCTGGTAATGGATTGGATTACGCACGACGAGGACGTTTGGTTCGATTTCAGGGGCAGTTCGCCCGAGCAGCTCACACCGGGACGGTTCTACAAGGGAACGGTGGATGGGTTCGCCGATTTCGGCGTGTTCGTCGATCTCGCCCCGGGCGTCACCGGCCTGTTGCACCGCAGCGAACTCGACCGCCGTCTCGAGAGTCTGGACTGGGAGTCCGGCGACACGGTCTTCGTACAAGTGAAGAACGTTCGGAGTAACGGCAACATCGACCTCGGCTGGTCGATTCGCCAGTCGGAGTCGGAGTTCCGCGGGGCCCACGTCCACGACCCCGACGGCGACGAGGACGGAGAGCGAATCGAGGCGGACGACGGCGGTCCTGAGCCAGTAAGGAAGACGCCGAAGGGCATCTCGACGGAGTCGCGGGCGACGAACGGGACCGAGTCCGGCGACGAGCTCAGCGCCGACGCCACGGCCGAGCAGAAGAGAGTAGAGGCCGAGCACGACGAGACCAGGGAGTCCGAAGCCGAAACCGTCGAACCGGCCGAGACGGTCTCAGCGGAACCGGACGTCGTCGAAGCCACTACCTCGGATGAGAGCGCCGGCGTCGAGCAGTCGGCCGAAAGTCACGAAGCCGAAGGGACTCCCGAGCGCGCTGCGGCCGAAGACGCTGACGAGGGCACCGAAGCCGAGGAGACTGCGGAGCGCACCGAGGGACCCGCAGCGGAGCCTGAGCGCGTCACCGTCGAGTCGCTCGGTGACCGCACCGGCGACAGAGTCCGTATCGAGGGCGAAGTCGTCGGCGCGCGCCAGACCGGGGGCCCGACCATCTTCGAGGTTCGCGACGAAACCGCCGTCGTCGACTGCGCCGCGTTCGTCGAAGCCGGCGTGCGGGCGTACCCCGAAATCGGGGAGGGCGACGTCGTCCGCCTCGACGGTGAAGTCGAACTCCGCCGCGGCGAACTCCAGATCGAGACCGAGGAACTGACCGAACTCGTCGACGAGGCGGCCGACGCGGTCGAGCAGCGCCTCGTCGACGCGCTCTCGGCGAAGGCCCGACCCGAGACGGTCGAACCGCTGGCCGACCACGACGCGGTCGCGGCGGTCACTGAACAGATCACCGACGCCGCCGAAGCGATCCGCGCGGCCGTGTTGCAGTCCCGTCCGATCGTCGTCAGACACGCCGCTACCGCCGACGGCTACGTCGCCGGCGCGGCGATCGAGCGCGCGGTGCTCCCGCTGATTCGCGACGAGCACTCGCGCGCCGACGCGGAGTATCACTTTTTCACCCGGCGACCGCTCGACGACCCGGTCTACGGAATGGACGCCGCGACGAACGACGTGACGCGGATGCTGCAGGACAACGAGCGCCACGACGAGAAACTCCCGCTCGTGGTTCTCGTCGGCGTCGGCGGCACGACCGACTCCCTCGACGGACTCGGTCTGCTCGGCGTTTACGACGCCTCCCGTGTCGTCGTCGACGCGGACGCGGTCGACACTGAAGTAGTCGAAGAGGCGAGCGTTCTCGTCTCACCGAGCCTCACCGACACCGGTGCGGCCGACCTCTCGACCGGTGCGCTGGGCGCGAACCTCGCGGCCGCAGTCAACGCTGACGTCACGGACGACCTTTCACACCTGCCAGCGGTGAGTTACTGGGAGGATACCCCCGAGGCGTACCGCGACATCGCCGGCGGCGTCGGCTACGACGAGCGCCGGACGCGTGAACTCCGCGAAGCCATCGCGCTCGAAGCCTACTACCAGTCGTACCAGGACAAGCGCGAACTCATCACGGACCTGCTGTTCGAGGACGGTGGCGGACTCGCCGGTCACGTCTCCCAGCAGTTCCGGAAGAAACTCGACGACGAGGTCGCCACCGCCAAGGCGAACGTCGAGGCCCGAACGGTAGACGACGTCGACGTCGCCGTGCTCGATGCGGACTCCTACAGTCACCGTTTCGACTTCCCGCCGACGTCGCTGCTCGCGGACACGCTCTCGCGGCGCGACGATTCGGCCGTGACGGTCGTCTACGCCACCGACGAACTGTTCGTTCGCACCGACGCCGACATCGACGTTCGAGCGGTCGCCGGTGCAGCCAGCGAGGCGGTCCCCGAGGGCGGCGTCACTGCGGTTGGCGTCCGCCAGAACCGCATCGAGTTCCTCTCTGGAGCGCGTGAGACCGTCGTCGATGCTGTCGTCGACGCCGTCGTCGCGCAGATCTGACGTCCCCGAACGCGACCACGCTCCGGATCCCGTTCGACTCCTGAGAGCGATTGTCCCGATATTTCTCACTGTCCCCCGAGAGCGACACGCTTAACCCCGAAACAGGTCGAAAAGCGCGTAATGAATCGTCGCTCGTCGCCCCCACCGGCGGTGATGCTCGCGTGAGCACGGACCGCGATTCCGACCCCGACGCCGAAGAGTCTGATTCCACCGAGAGCGCGGCGTTCCACCGCACCTGTGCGGATCTCGTCGAGCGGATCCTCGACGGCGACGTCGGCCGCGACGACCTGGAATCGGCGAAACTCGACGCCTGTTCGACGCACTCGTCGCCGAAGGTCCCGAAGAACGCCGAGATTCTCCAGCACGCGCCGCCGGGTCGCCGCGACGAGGTGAAAGAGGTCGTCCAGCGAAAGCCCGTCCGGACCGCTTCGGGCGTCTCGCCGGTGGCTATTATGACGTCGCCGCATATGTGCCCGCACGGGAAGTGCCTCTACTGTCCCGGCGGGCCGGCCTCGGAGTTTGACTCCTCCCAGTCGTACACCGGTCACGAACCCGCGGCCGCTCGCGGGGAGCAGAACGATTACGACCCCTACGGGCAGGTGACGCTCCGGCTCGAACAGCTGCGACACATCGGCCATCCCGTCGACAAGGTGGAACTCATCCTGATGGGCGGGACGATGACCGCGCGGAGCCACGACTATCAGGAGTGGTTCGTCAAGCGCGCCATCGAGGCGCTCAACGACTACGACCTCGACGCCCGGCCGGACCCAGCGGAGGGCGAGTCGTTCAAACCCGATCCCGAGGACGTCGAGTTCCGCTACCTCGAGGACGTGATCGCCGAGAACGAAACGGCCGACATCCGAAACATCGGGACGACGTTCGAGACCAAACCCGACTGGTGCGACCCCGAGCAGATCGACCGGATGCTCGATCTGGGGGCGACCAAGGTCGAAGTCGGCGTGCAGACGACGTACGAGCGTATCAACAGAGAGATGCACCGCGGTCACGGCGTGCAGGCGTCGATCGACGCGAACCGCCGGCTCCGCGACGCCGGGTTCAAAGTCGGCTTCCATATGATGCCGGGCCAACCGGGGATGACCAAGGAGATGATTCTCGAAGACTTCCGGCAACTCTTCGAGCGCGAGGCCTACCGCCCCGACTACCTCAAGATCTACCCGACGCTCGTCGTCCGCGGGACGCGGGTCTACGACCAGTGGCGACGTGACGAGTTCGAGCCGCTCGACAACGAGGAGGCGGCCGAGATCGTCGCAGAGGTGATGGGGATGATCCCCGAGTACACGCGGCTTCAGCGCGTCCAGCGCGACATCCCCGCAGACTTCATCGACGCCGGCGTCTGGAAGTCGAACCTTCGACAGTTGGCCCAGCAACGCGCCGACGAGCGGGGGATCGCCGTCCGCGATATCCGGGCCCGCGAGGCGGGGATGAACGAAGAGGATCCCGACCCAGCGCGGGTGGAACTGACCGAAACGGTCTACGACGTCGCCGGCGGCACCGAACACTTTCTCACTTTCGAGGATCCAGTGGCGGACCTCCTCGTGGGGTTCTGTCGGCTCCGGTTCCCGAACGATCCGATCCGGCGCGAACTCGACGACGCCGCGATCGTCCGCGAACTCCACGTCTACGGCAGTGAGGCGGGCATCGGTAGCGGCGAGGGCGAGTGGCAGCACAAGGGCTACGGCCGCCGGCTGATCAGGCGCGCGGAGGAACGTGCGGCTGACGCCGGCTACGACGAACTCGCAATCATCTCCGGCATCGGGGCGCGGGAGTACTACCGGGACAAACTCGGGTATCACCAGGACGGGCCGTACGTCTCGAAGTCCATCCGGTGAGCGATCCAGGAGCCGGCGCAAACCTCGCCGGGTGGTCGACGGACCGACAGTCTTCGGATCACCGACTCCGAAAGAGATTCCCCGACGTACTGCGTCGCCGCCGGTAGACCGATGAGCAAACCGCCGCTCAGTGAGGTGATCAGCGCTCGGACTGAGACCGAGGCGGCGGCTATCGTCGAGCGGGTCTGGGAGGCCAGAGGGTACGACGCTCGGGTCCGGTTCAGTGGCCCCGACGTTCACGTCGAAGCGGCAGGCGAAACGCCCGACGGCACCGCTCGTGAGGTTCGTGTCTGGGTCACCGCCGGCGGACGAATCGCGGCACACCAGACGCGGGCGTACGCTCAGCAGTGCGACCGCGCGGACGTCGAGCCGTATCTATTGGTCATCGGCGACGCACGGCTCGCAGGCGACGCACATCGACCCGAGATCGTCGAACTCGACGCGTCGTCGCTGGCGGCGAGAGTCCGCGAGGCGGGTGTCGAGTCGTCCGTCTACGACTTCGTAGAGAGGGCTGCCGACGCGGGGGATGACGTGGCACGGGACTGGTTGGGCGATCCGATCGACGAGACGGCTGAAGAGACAGCCACGGACGACGACTCCTCGGCAGACGGCGACGACGAGGACCGGCTCGGACGCCGTGCTGCGATCAAGCGCGGGAGCAAGTACGTCGTCGCGAGTTTCCTGACGTACCTCGCCGTGGAGCGGCTCTCAGAGGAACTCCGCCGATCGCCCGGGCTCCGGAGCGACATCGACCGACGCATCGCGTGGCTCGGGGCACGGGTACCCGACCTCGAGGCGCCGATCTCCGAGAGCACGCCTGAACCCACTGAGGCTCCCGAGACACCCGCCAACGGGAGCATCCCGAGCGTCCCGAACGGATCGGCGCAGGGGACGCCGCCCGCGGACACGACAGCGCTCTCGTTCGAGTCACTGCGGTCGGATCCGGCCGCCTTCGTCGGGACGACGGTTCGATACAGCGGTGAAGTCGCCGAGACCACTGAACGTCGCTCGAAACGGTTCGTCGTCATCCGGGTCGAAGAGGGCGGCGCGTGGCGCGGCGATCTCGTCGGACGCTGGCCGGCCGGGCGCTTCTTCGACGGCAGTCTCGGGTTTCGGTTGCTGGACGGATCGACGGTCACCGTCTGGGGCGACGTCCTCGGAACGTCGTCGGTGATCGTCGGCGAGACCCTTCCGGCCATCGAGGTCGTCGCGTTCGAGCGAGTCTGAGCAGCGTCGAGGCCCTGGTCGGCTGCTGAGGGTGCCACCCAGAGCGACATAGTCGCATCACAAGGGGCGAACAGTCGACACGGTTCGGGCTGGGTCGCGCCCCGTGCCGCCGTGTCGAGCAACCGCAATGCAGCAGGGGCGTGGGGTGACGCACACGGGGGCTGGCCGCGACTCCGTATATAACCCTTCGGCCCCACGTCGGCGACCGAACCGCTACGTGTCGCTCGTCAGCATCGTCTCCATCGCGATGTGCGGGATGCCGGCCTCCTCGAACTCCTCACCGTACGCCTCGTAACCGAGTTTATCGTAAAACGCCCGAACGCGGGTCTGGGCGTGCAGCGCGAGTCGGTCGAACCCCTCGGCTCGTGCGTGATCCTCGACGGCACGCATAATCCGTCGGCCCCAGCCTTCACCGCGCCGGTCGGCAGCGACAGCGACGCGCTCGGCCTTCGCCGTGTCGGACTCGCTGCCGTCGTCGTCGGGGTCGCTCCCGGCCGGGCGGAGTCTGGCCGCACCCGCGGGCTCGCCGTCGTCGTACGCGACGAAGTGGGTCGCCACCGTGCCGGGGTCGTCGTAGTCGTCGTACTCGATGGCCTCGTCGACGCCCTGTTCGTCGACGAACACCGTCCGGCGAACGGCGAACGCGTCCCGCCGCTGTGCGTCTGTCTCGACGACAAATACGCCGTTCGGGTCGTCGTCGGACGAGCGCGAGCCACCCAGGCCGTCCCCAGAGTCGTCTGTCGGGGTCACAGCCGACCTGATGAACTGAGCGACGCTGAGCGTTTCGGTCCCCGGGACAGAATCGAGTCGGGACTATTCGGTCGCGACCCCGCCGTCAACGGGACTGCTGTCGCTGGTGCCGCCCAGACCGCCGCTGTCGTCGCTGCTGAGTTGCACGTACGCGTCAGCCATAATCCCGTACAGAAGGATGAACAGCGTGGTGTTGAGCACGTTGACGACGATTTCGCCGAGGACGACCGAGCCGACGAGGTCGAAGACGGTCCCGACGGTTCCGACGAGTGCGCCGACGATACCCGAAAAGAGGACGATCACTGACAGTTTCAGTCGGCTGCCCTTGGTTTGGCTCCAACTGCGCTTGATCGCGGCGAACGCGCGCTCGTCTTCGACGCCGACCTCGAAGAGGAAGAAGAGCAGCGCCGCGCCGAGGTAGATCCCCGGAAGGATGAGGAGCGCCAGACCGACTGACACCGCGACCCCGACGATGAGGCCGCCGCCAATCGTCGACACCGTTGCTCGACCCATCCGGCGGCTGTAGAGGTCCGACGGAAACGTCGAGAGTTCGTCTAGCGGACGCGCAAGTGCTCGGGCGAGCACGACGAAGAACGCCGAACTGAGCACCATCGTAGCGAAAAAGAGGATGCCCGCGACGCTCCCGGAGACCGGAAGCGTCAGCCCGAGCATCTGGCCGGCCCGAGCGGCCATACCAGCGGGCATAACGCCGAGCACGGCCGTGTTGACCGTCGCCTGAATCGAGAACTGGATGAGGAGGAAGACGACAAACAGGATGCCGCCACTTCGGGAGAGAACCCGTCTGATACCATTACCGAACGCTTGACCGAGTCGGAGGGCCATATCTCATCTTGACGTCGGGGCGATAATAAGCCCCGCTGAGACTCACATCTAGATTTCAGCCATCGCTCCGGGGACAACGGTGATAAAAAAGTCGGGGTGTTCGAAGTCGTCGCTTACTCGAAGAGTTCGACAGCCTGCTCGTAGCGGGCGCTGGGCTCCTCCCAGTCGACGACATCGAAGAAGGCGTCGACGAAGTCGCCGCGGGCCGGACCGTAGTCGTGGTAGTAGGAGTGCTCCCAGACGTCCAGGGCGAGAACCGGATGGCCGCCCCAGAATGCGCCTTCGTCGTGGTTATCGACGACTACGTTGCGAAGCTGGTTCGAGAAGGAATCGTAGACCAGAAGAGCCCATCCGCTCGCGTCTGACGCGGCGGCTTCGAACTCGCCCTTCCAAGCCTCGTACGACCCGAAGTCTTCTTCGATGCGGTCGGCGAGAGCCCCCGTCGGCTCGTCGCCGCCCTCCGGCGACATCGAGTTCCAGAAGAGGTCGTGGAGAATGTGACCGCTGCTGTTGTGGGTCACATTCCGGATCGCACCCGCAGAGGAGGAGAAGTCGTGCGCCTCGCGGTTCTCCTCGAGCGTCTCCTCGGCCGCATTCCAGCCGTTCACGTAGCTCTGGTGATGAGTATCGTGATGCCACGTGAGGACTTGTTCGGAAATGGACGGTTCGAGGGCGTCGTAATCGTATGGTAAGGGGTCGAGTTCGTAGCTCATAATTGAACCTCCACCCTAACTCACGTCCGGAACGCTGTTAAATATTGAGGGAGAAGTGGTAACAAGGTACGCCCTTCGGGAACGGTAACCAGAATCAATTTCCCATCTCGGACGGACGTTTTTGCCGCTCTGTCCCGTGGCTCCCGTATGTCCACACCAGACGACGAACCGAGTTCCGCAGACGATCGCAACGTGTTCGGAGACCCACTTGAACCGTGCGGTCGGGACCCAGAGACTGGCTACCTGCGCGATGGGCACTGCCGCCATCTGCGACGGGACCCCGGGCGGCACGAGGTCTGTGCCGTACTCACAGCGGAGTTCCTCCGGTTCAGCAAGCAACAGGGAAACGACCTGATCACACCGCGACCGGAGTTCAATTTCCCCGGTCTCGACCCCGGCGATCGGTGGTGTCTCTGCGTTCCGCGCTGGATTGAGGCCCACGACGCGGGGGTTGCACCACCGGTGGTGCTGGACGCGACGAGCGAGGCGGTCCTCGAAGACGTCCCGCTGGCGACGCTGGAAGCCCACGCTGCTGAAGAGCAGTAGATCAACGGCAAAACGGCTGAGCCGCGCTGCGCTTCTTCTCACTCAGTCGTCGCCGCGTGCGGCCTCGAACATCGACAGCGCGGCCTCCCGGCGCTCGCTGTGGTCCACGATCGGTTCCGGGTAGTCGGTCTCGATGTTGGCCCGCTGTGTCGGCGAGAGTTCGTGCCACTCGTGGATGAGGTCGGCGTCGACGCCGCGGAGTTCTGGGACGTACGTTTTGATATACTCGGCGTCGGGGTCGTATCGCTCGCCCTGCGTCATCGGATTGAAGATGCGGAAGTACGGCTGTGCGTCCGTACCCGTCGAGGCCGCCCACTGCCATCCGCCGTTGTCGTTGGCAGTGTCGTGATCCGCGAGGTACTCCCGGAAGTGGTCGTACCCCTCACGCCAGTCGATCTGGAGGTCTTTCGTGAGGAACGACGCGACGATCATCCGCAGACGGTTGTGCATATACGCCTCCTGTTTCAGTTGTCGCATCCCCGCGTCTACGATCGGATAGCCCGTCTCGCCGGCTTTCCAAGCCGCCAACTCGGCCGGGTCGTCGCGCCATTCGATCCCGTGTTCGTACTCCCGGAAGTTCTCGGATACCACCTCGGGGTTGAAAAAGAGTACGTGGGTGTAGAACTCCCGCCACGAAAGTTGGGACTGGTACTCCTCGACCGACTCGCGTGCGGTCTCGTCTTCGGCTTGCTCGTGCGCCGCAGCGGTCGCTTCGTACACTTCCCGGATCCCGATTGTGCCGAACTTCAGATCCGTCGAGAGTCGGGAGACCGCGTTCCGCGTCGGGTAGTCCCGGTCCTCCTCGTAGCGGAAGATGCCGTCCGCGCAGAAGTCGGTGAGGCGGTCGCGGGCGGCCGCTGTACCGGCTGCCTGGACGTCCGCGGTAGGCGGTTCGAAGCCTAACTCCTCGATCGACGGCAGTGCGCCGCCCTCGACGTCTGCGAGGTGGTCTTCGTCCGGTGCGGCGAACGGGTCAGGCTTCGGTCGGTCGCGCCACTTCTTCCAGAAGTATGTGAACACCGAGTAGGGGTCGCCGTTGTTGGTCGTGATCGACCCCGGTTTGTGGAAGATGGCGTCGTGGAACGATGCTCTGGCGACGTCCTGTTCGTTCAAGGCCTGGCGCACGCGGGCGTCGCGTTCGCGAGCGAGGCCGGAGTAGTCCTTGTTCCAGACGACGCGGTCGGCGTCGTACTCTTCGGCGAGGTCGGGCAGGACGCTGGCGGGGTCGCCGCGGGCGACGAGGAGGTCCGAGCCGCGCTCGCGGTACCACTCTCGGAGGTTCGCGAGTGCGTCGAGCATATACCGGACCCGCGGCGATCCGGCGTGATCCAGAACCGCGTTGTCAAAAATGAACACCGGTACCACCGGGCCGGACGCCGAGTCTCCCGCTGGTGACCCGGCTGCGCCCGCTTCGTCGGTGCTTACAGTGCTTTCTCTCTCGGTACTGGCTGTGCGCTCTTCGTCGGGTCGGGCGTTGTTCGCGGCGTCGGCGGCCGCAGCGAGCGCCCGGTTGTCGGCCGCCCTGAGGTCCCGTCGGTGCCAGTGGAGTTGCATACCGGCACGTAGGACCACCGCGGCATGAACGTGTCGGCGGTTTCGTCTCAGTTCGCCCAAAGCGGATCGATGGCGTCTCGCCGTCCGTCAAGCACGGCGAAGCGCTCGCCGCGGCGGCGCTCCAGATACTGGAGGAGGCGCTCGGCCCAGCGAAGTTTGCGCGCTTTCGCGTCGTCGACGGTCGGATCGTCGAAGTCCCAACCGACGAAGCAGAGGTCGGCCGCACCGAACTCGTCCGCCAGGAAAGCCGCCCGGTCGCCGTCAGTGAACCCGCCGAAATTGTAGACGGTACGGATCGGTTCGGCCTGCGTCGTCGCGAGAACGTGCGCCTGATCACAGCGTGGCGTCCACTCCTCGACCAAGTCGAGATTATCGCCGTGAGCGTGTGCTGCGACGGGCGTCTCCTGCCGCGTCAGTTCCACGGCCGTCCCGGGATTCTTGTCGAGGTCCGTCACCAGCAGGTCGAGGTCGTAGCCGGCCTCGCGGACGACGTCGCCGGCGGTCGAGGCCGCGAAGATGAGATCGGCGTCGGCCACCCGGTCGATCGCTGCGCCCAGACTCGGCGCGGCGCCGACGATGGCGACTGTCGATCCCGAGCAGTCGAGGCGGTCCAGATCGAAGGGCGTCGCGTACTCTGCGATGGTGTCGCGGACGTGTTCGTCCCCGTCGCGGGGGTACCCGAAGTCCGCGAGAATCGACTCGTAGATCGGCTCCCACGTCTCGAAGCGCATCGTTACCACTCACCAGTGTAACGGTGCGAGTCGGAATGGCACCAAGTACCCCTACCCGCGTGCCCTTCCGACTTCCAGTGTGTCGATTCCGATGGGGACATCATAAGTTTTCCCGTGTGCTAATGGGCCTGACACGGCGACAGAGGCCGTTAGGTGTCCGTTCGTGAGACGAACGTCCAGATTTTCTGGCGTCGGCGAGAACCGGCCGGGCGACGGTGGCACGCCACTCGTCCCGCGTCATTCGACCTGTGCGACGATCGTGTCGAGCGCGTTCGCAACGCCGGCAGAGAACTGGCCTCCGCTGGGGTCGAGTCTCGCAAGCGCTCGCGGTGTGCCGAAGAGGAGCGCCGCGCGGCCGCCGTCGGCATCGATCCGCCCGCCGTCGCTTCGAGGCGTCGCGTTCGCGGCGTCATCCGTGGCTCCGACGGCGTTACCCGCCACGACGGTCGCTCCCGCGTCGGCAGCGGCCGTGGACAGCGCGCCGACGTCGCCATCGGAGAGTCCCCCGAGTTCGAAGACGCGTACGGTAGCGTCGGAACTGAGACGCCCATCGTCGGCGACGCCGAGGCGCGCGAGGTGGCGTTCGGCCTCCCGCGGCGTGGTCACGTCGAGTTCCTCGACCGCGACGTCGCCGGTCTCGCGCTCCCGGAGGCGCGAGCGGGCAAATTCGTGACCGATCAGCGCAGCGTCCCTCGTCTCGGCCACGTCGTGGGTCCGGATCACGTGTGCCCCTCGTTCGACCGCCATCGAGGTGGCTGCAAGCGACACGGGAAGCGCCTCCTCGGTGTCGCGGCCGGCGACCGCTCGGAGGAAGTTCTTCCGGTTTATCGAGACTAGAATGGGATGTCCGAGGCCGCGGAACTCGCGAAGCCGCCGGAACGTCTCCCGGTCGTCCGCGAGCGTCTTCTCCTCGGACCAGCCGCCGAAGGCGGGATCGACGAGCGTCTTGTCGGTGAAACCGTTGAGCGAGAGCGCGTCGTAGATGTCGTCGACGTCCTCGATCGCACCCGGACGCTCCAGATCCGGCGGCGACGCCATCTTCGACACTGCAACGTCACGCTCCGAACAGACTCGCGGCATCTCCGGGTCCGCGAACCCACAGATGTCGTTGACCATATCGAAGCCGCGGTCGAGCGCCGCTTCGGCGACCTCGTGATACCGCGTTTCAATCGAGAAGACGGCGTCCCCGGAGACGCTCTCGAGCGTCTCGACGGCGGTATCGAGCCGTTCGAGCTCCCCCTCCGCAGAGAGGACCTCGAAGCGCTTGTTCGCGGATTCGAGGCCGACGTCGACGATGTCTGCGCCCTGTTCGATGAGTGCTTCATCGACGTACGCCGCGGCCTCAACGGGGTCGTCGAAGACGCTCGGATCGTACGGCGACTCCTTCGAGACGTTCAGTACGCCCATTATCCGCGGCGGGTGTTCGTCACCAATCGGCAGCCCAGCAGCGTCGACAGTTCGCATACTCGTAGGTTGGGCGGCGGACACATATACTGACTGGCAGCGTCGGTGAGAACCGGTCACTTCGGTGACGGATCGACCCGGCGCATTTTACCCGTGCGACGACAAGCGCCGCGTATGCCCAGACCCAAATCCGACTTCGAGACGCTCTACCCGTACCAACTCTACGAACCCGAGGACCTCCTCGACCCCGAGATGATGTATACGGTCCCCGAGATTGCGCGCCTGCTCCAGGGCCTCGACCCATCGGTCGAACTCGACCCCGACACCGAGGCGCAACTCATCCGGTGGACAGTGCCCTGGCTGATGGCGCACACCGACGATCTGGTGATCAACGACCCCATTGGTGACGAACCGGGATACTTCGGACTCGTTCACGACCAGCATCCGCCCGAAGAGATTCCTGAGGACGCTGACCAGTAGTCATCTGTCGGTGAGTTCAGGCCGCCACGCTCCGCGGTGCGTCACCGAAAGCGTCGGAGACGCCCGGCGCTTCACCCCATTCTAGCCGCCTGTCGAGCCAGTTCGACGTCGGCGAGCGGGTCCTCGACGATGCTCGGCCCGTGCCCGACGTGCAGCGCCGTTAGTTTGGTCTCGACAGCCTCGGACAGCGCGTCGATGCTCTCGATGATCGTCTCGCGGTCGCCGCCTTCCAGGTCGGTTCGGCCGAAGCCGCCGTTCTCGAAGACCAGATCACCGGCGAAACAGACGCCAGACGCCGGTGCGTACAGACAGAGGTGGTCAGGCTTGTGTCCGGGCGTATGCAGCGCTTCGTACTCGTCGTCGCCGATCGGCACTCGGTCGCCGTCCCCGATGGCGTTGTCGACGTATTCGTTCGTCGGATCGAACCCCCAGGTCTCCACGTCGAAGGCCGCTCGAATCGACTGGAGGTTTTCGACGTGGTCCGGATGCGTATGCGTGAGGTAGACCCGATCGACGCCGTCGGCGTGTTGGTCGATCCGGCTGACGACGTCGAAGTTCGATCCGGCGTCGACCAGCGCCGTCGTCTCACCCGTCACGAGAAAGACGTTGGAGGTGAACGCGCGGACGCTACGTGCGAGATTGTGAATCACAGGTCTACTACTCACGTGCCTGACTTCGCTCTTTCCTCTTTCTCGCCCGCGAGGGTCCGTGCGCTTTTGTACGCTCGCGCCGACCCCACCGGTGTGTACCGGAAGGGTCACTACGGCGTCTCGTTGCTGGTCTTTGCGCCCATCGCCTTCGTGCTGTTGTGGTTCGAGCAGACCAATCTCGCCGTCGTCACCGGGGCGGCGATGCTCTGGCTCGCGATGCTGCCCGACGTGGATCACCACCTCCCGGGGATTCCCCACCGGGGACCGACCCATTCGCTGGCGTTCGCCGCGCTGGTCGGCGGAGCGTTCGGCGCCGCTGGCGTCGCGCTCTCGGATGCGCTGAGCGGATCACAGACCGGTGTTGCGGCCCTCAGCGGGATTTCATTCGGCGTTCTCGGGTTCGCAATCGGTGCGCTCGCTGTGGTCGCACACCTCCTCGGCGACGCGCTTACGCCCGCAGGCGTGAATTTTCTGTGGCCGCTCTCCGGGCTGACGTACTCGCTTGGGCTCTGGGCGGCCGACAACACCATTGCCAACTACGGCCTTTTCGCCGCTGGCGTCTTCGCGACTGGCGCGGCCGCGTATCTGGGCGTCGCGCTGTGATCGGCCACCAGGCCCATAACGTCACAAGGCTTATTTGCTACCTTCTCGTTTGTCCGGACGCAATGGCGAAAGGTACGGTCGCGTTCTTTAACGACACAGGCGGATACGGTTTCATCGAAAGCGAGGACTCCGAGGAGGACGTCTTCTTCCATATGGAAGACGTCGGCGGCCCGGACCTCGAAGAAGGGCAGGAAGTTGAGTTCGACATCGAGCAGGCCGACAAAGGCCCACGCGCGACGAATCTCCAGCGCCTGTAAGAACGCACCACGGAAGCGGTACTGCAGTCGGCGACCCCGTCGATTCTCACCACGATTTTACATTTCTGACGCCCTGAGCGGTGGCCCCGTCTGACGCGCTCACAGCGTTCCCGCATCCGCACGCTCGCGCAGTTCCGCAGCGCGCTCGCGGATTTCGACCCACTCTTCATCGTCCTTCCGGTCGACGTGTGAGTACATCAGTCCCATCCGCCCCGTGCCGCGGAGGGTCTCCTCGTTGCGGTCAAGGAAGTCCCAGTACAGCGCGTTGAACGGGCAGGCGTTCTCACCGGTCGTTTTTGTCTTCGCGTACGCGCAGTTCGCGCAGTGATCGCTCATCCCGTCGATGTAGTTCGCCGAGGCGGCGTAGGGCTTCGAGGAGAGCACGTCGGTGCCAAACGACCCCATCCCGACCACGTTCGGCGTAGTCACCCAGTGGTAGGCGTCGACGAAGCCGAGGTGGAACCACTCGTTGAGTTCGGCCGGATCGACGCCGTACAGCAGCGCGAAGTTCGACAGTATCATCAGCCGTTCGATGTGGTGGGCGTACCCTCGTTGGTGGACGTGACCGACCGCCTCGGAGAGACACTCCATCTCCGTGTCGGTGTTCCAGTACAGCGGCGGCAGCGACTCCGTCTGATCGAGTTGGTTCGCATTCGCCAGCTGGGGCATCGAGCGCCGGTAGACGTGCCGCATGAACTCCCGCCAGCCGATCACCTGCCGAACGAAGCCTTCGACGCTGTTTAGCGGCGCGTCCCCCGACTCGTACGCCTCGAGTACCGGCTCGATGACCTCCTCCGCGCGAAGCAGGCCGAGATTGAACGCGGCCGAGAGCAGCGAGTGGCTCATCGCCCACTCGTCGTTGCGCATTGCGTCCTGGTACGCGCCGAACTCGGAGAGCCGCTCGGAGACGAAGTGATCGAGCGCCCGCTCGGCGGCCGCGCGTGTGACCGGCCAGACGAACGGTTCCGGGTCGCCCCAGTGGTCATCGTAGCGTTCGACGACGAACTCCCGCACCTCCTCGGTGATGCTGTCGGGCTCGAACTGCGGCACTGCGGGCGGCGTCCAGTCTGCCGGTGGCGTCTCCCTGTTTTCGTCGTCGTAGTTCCACTCGCCGCCGACCGGGTCGGCTCCGTCCATCAGGATCCCCGTCTCACGGCGGACGTGGCGATACCACGCCTCTTGACGATAGCTCCCGATCTCGTCCGTCTCGCCCCCCGAGTCGGATCGCTCGCCGGCCCACTCGTCGAAGAACGACCGGCTCGTCAGAAACAGGTCGTTCTCGACCAGCGTGAGCGTCCCTCCGCGCGCCTCGACGAGACGGCGGCGTCGCTCGTCGGCCCCGTGGCTGGGAGACTGAATCCCGACGAGGTCATCCTCGGGGTTCGCCTCGAAGTACCGATCCAAGCCCGCGCCGAACGTCTCGGCTTCGAGGTACGTGACTTCAAACCCGCGCTCGCGGAGCGAATCGCGAAAGTGCCGCATCGCGCTGAACACTAGTGTGAGCTTCTGCGGGTGGTAGCGTTTTCGTTCTGCGAAGGCGTGCGCCTCGATGAGCAGGACGTGATCCGCCGATTCGAGCGGCGCAGTCCCAGGGTGGAGTTGATCGCCGAGGAGCCAAACAGTCATCAGGCAATATTCGTTCGCTATCGACAAAACCGCCACGGCTGTTAGGTTCCGGGGCGGGGAATTCTCAGTCCCCGAAATCGGTCCTGTCGACAGTAGCGAGAGAATGCCACCACTAGGTACCGAGACCGACGACGCTCACGCCGGAACGGCCTCATTTCGGCGGAGTAGAACGCGATACCACGTACGTCACCGTAGGGCAAGAATTTAGATGGCTGGCCCCGAGACGTACAATAGATCGATATGGACGGCGCTACTCCCCGAATCCTCGTCGTCGAAGACGAGCCCGACTTGGCAGAACTCTATGCCATTTATCTCTCGGATACGTACGATGTGGAGACGGCGACAGACGGCACGACAGCGCTGGATATGGTCGACGGCGACGTCGACATCGCGTTGCTCGACCGTCGGATGCCCGATCTGACCGGCGACGAGGTCCTCGAGGAGATCCGCGCCCGCGGGATCGGCGCACAGGTGGCGATGATCACTGCGGTCGAACCCGACACCGACATCGTCGAGATGCCGTTCGACGACTACCTTGTCAAGCCTGTCACCCAGGAAGACCTCCACAGCCTCGTCGAGGTCCTGCTCCGCCGAGCGAACTACGACGATCGCTCACAGGAGTTCTTCCGGCTCGCCTCGAAGAAGGCCGCACTGGAGTCTGCGCCGGACGTCTCAGTCGATGAGGAAGACGAGTATCAGCGACTCACTGACCGGATGGAGGAGATCCGCGAAGAACTCGACGACACCCTCGCGGACCTGAGCGACGATGATTTCCGCGACGCGTTCGCATCGTTCCCCGACGGCGAGGGTGACGTGGACTTCGACGATCTGGATTCGGACCCCTCGTTCTAACGCTATTTTGCTGCCGCCGCGCCCGCGGTCCGTAGCCAAGAACCTCACGTCACGCCCGATCGGGCGATGCCTACCGACGGCTGCCCGGTTGCGGATCGATGTGTGCGGGCGCGAGCAGGTCGTCGATGCGCTGCTCGTCCAGCCACCCTAAAAGGTGCACGAGCTGTGCCGCGGCGGCCTCGAAGAGTTCCTCCCCGATCTCGGGCGTCGCGTCCGTCTGATCGCCGAAGACACCGCTCTCGGAGTTCTCGATGGCGTCATAGAACGTCCGCGCGCCGTGTCGGTTCAGGTGCTCGGCGTTTTCGACGTCGACGATGCCGCCGTCGCGGGCGGCCTCGAGCTGTTCTTCGTGGACCAACTCGGGTGCGAGGTGCTGGATCATCGCCGTCTCTTTCGGCCCGCCGTGAGGCCCGTTGTGCTCGAATACCTCGTCGACGAGTTCGGGGATCGACTCGTTCCACATCCACTCGATGGCGTACATCGTTCCGTCGTCACGCAGGCGTCGGCCGACCTCACGCAGATGTTGGACGTTGCCGCCGTGTGCGTTGACGTAGACGACACGGTCGATGCCGTGGTACGCGAGATTCCGCGTGAACGACTCGACGTAGTCGCGAAACGCCGGGGGATCGACCCACATCGTGCCGTGGAACTGGCGGTGGTGGGGGCTGACGCCCACGTTCACCGTCGGCGTGCAGAGGTGGCCGGTCCGATCGGCGGCCTCACGGGCGAGTCCCTCCGCGATGAGGTGATCCGTCGCAAGCGGGAGGTGCGGGCCGTGTTGTTCGGTCGAGCCCAGAGGAACGACCGCGACCGATTCCTCGGCGACGTAATCTCCGAGCTCGGGCCACGGCTGGTCTGCGACGTACATACCGAGCGGTAAAGGTGGAGCCTCAAGAAGGTATGCCACCCGGCGAGGGGGCAGATCGACCCCACAGGCTGCGGCCAATAGATCACCGTAGGGTCGGTGTAGTCCGGAGTTATTCGATTGTTGTCGGTTCAGCCGTCGTCACCCCGTCGCTGTCGCCGTCGTCGCCACGGACATCGCGAACCGCCGCGACGCACGCACCGAGTCCCAGGAGCACGACTGCGAACTGGACCAGGCTGCGCACGATCGGAATCGCAGCGAGCACTGTCACGACGACGACGCCGACGAGCAGCGCGACCCACCGGTTCGTGTAATCGGCCAGCGACAGCATCCAACTGCCGAGTGCGACTGCACCGTACACGCTGGCGACCCACAACAGCAGGCCGAAGACGAGGAATCCAGCCAGCGAGAGCGGGATGCCGACGATCGTAATGAGCAGTATCAGCAGAGCGATCGGGGTTGCAATCAGCGCGAGGAGACCGATGCCGAGACTCCGGAGCGTCCGCGTCGTACTCTCGGAGACGACGCGGCGACTGAAAGCGGGAGCGGCGAGCAGGAGGACGCCCCCGAGCAAGAGGTTCGTCAGGGCTCCGTAGAGCGGGCCGACCCAGGCGGGGATCGTCGGAAGCGACGCCCCGCCACCGCCGCCGGAACCGAACACGTCGGGGCCGGCGAGCGAGAGGTTCTCGTCGCGGATGACTTCGCCCGCGACGGTCGCACCGCCCGCGATGGTTGCGGTCGCCGCGTCGTACGTGAGCGACCCGCCGATGGAGGCGTTCGGTCCGACGGCGAACGTCTCCGCGCTGACGGTCGCGTCGCCGTCGACAGTTCCGTCGAGTCGGACGTCGGCCGACCCCGCTTCGAGCGCGCCGCCGATCCGTGCGCCCTCCCGGAGTTCGAAGGCCGCAGAGCCGGCAGTGACGTCGCCCTCGACGACACCTTCGACGATCACGCTGCCTGCGGCCGCGTCCACTGAGCCGGTGACACGGCCGGTGTCCGTCACCAGAACCGAACCGGCTGCGGCCTCGACGTCACCCTCGACCGTCCCGGCGATGATGACGCTTCCCGCAGCCGCTTCAAGCGGTCCCTGCCGCGTTTCCCCGGCGTCGACGCGGACGACACCGCCGAAGGATCCGTCTCCGCCCGGCCCGCCCGGGCTGACCGACTGTGCGCTTGCGAGTGCCGGTACTCCGCCGAGGACGACGAGCGCCGCAAGGAGGACCGTGAGGTATGGATGGAGGTTTGACATTGGTCACACGAGAGGGGACCTCTCAGACGACGCTACAGGGGAACGTGAGTAAAAACTTATCATCCATCCTATTAGTATTCGGCTGCCGACGCTGGCTTCCCGGTCGGCTGCCGGCGCGCTGAACTTTTTGCCACCCCGGTTCGTGCCACCGCTATGGAGTACGCGACACTCGGGAACACTGGCGTGACAGTCTCGAAGATCTGTCTCGGCTGTATGAGTTTCGGCGATGTCGGCTGGCGCGATTGGGTCCTCGACGAGGAGGCGGGAACGGAACTGGTCGAGCGGGCGATCGACCTCGGCGTGAACTTCTTCGACACTGCGAATGTGTACTCGGAGGGCGAGTCAGAGCGCATTCTCGGTGACGCCCTCGCGGAGTACGATCGCGAGGAGTTCGTCGTCGCCTCGAAGGTGTACTTCCAGATGGACGGGGACGACCCCAACTCTGGTGGACTCTCGAAGAAGGCTATCGAGCGGGAACTCGACAACTCGCTCGATCGACTCGGGATGGACGCACTGGACCTCCTCCAGATCCACCGCTGGGACGACGACACCCCGATCGAGCAAACGATGCGCGCGCTGGACGACGCCGTCCGGCGGGAGAAGACCAGATACGTCGGCGCGTCGTCGATGTGGGCCCACCAGTTCGCCGAGGCCCAACAGATCGCCGAGCGCGAGGGACTGACGCCGTTCTCGACGATGCAGAACCACTACAATCTCCTCTATCGGGAGGAAGAACGCGAGATGCTCCCGATCTGCGACAAGCAGGGCGTCGGCGTCATCCCGTGGTCACCGCTGGCTCGCGGGTGGCTGGCGCGCCCCCACGAGGACGCCCGTTCGACGACGCGCGGGGAGACCGACGACCACGCGCACCGGCATCCGTACCTGGAGGGTGGCGGCCGCGAGGTCAACGAGCGCGTGCAAGAACTTGCCGCGGAGAAAGGCGTGAAGATGGCCCAGATCGGCCTCGCGTGGCTGTTCGAGGACGACCGCGTCGACGCCCCGATTGTCGGCACGACGAGCATCGAACACCTCGAAGACGCGGTCGAGGCGCTCTCGGTCGATCTCACGCAGTCAGAGATCGCATACGTAGAAGAGCCGTACGAGCCCGTCCGCGTCTCGGGCCACGAGTGAGACCGTGATGCGGTATGGAGGCGTGAGCGCTTTTGTGTCCGGCGATGGGAGGACGGTTCGGTACGGGAGTGTGAGTATGACCGAGTTCCCGGACGTGTGAGCGACGCGCCGCTACGACGAGCCGTCCGCGACGACCTCACGGTCACCGTTCGGCCTCTCGCTTTCGGTCGCGGTGATCCGAACGACGGCGCGAGCAGCGAGGAGCGCGATGGCTACCTCCGAAAGGCCGACAACGAGGAACGAGATCAGATAGCCCGCGGCCGCCGTGGTCACGCCCCCGAGCAGGAAGCCCGTCAGAAACCCGAGACTCCCGAAGACGTTGAACCCGCCGAGCGCCGCCCCGCGCGTCTCCGGCGTCGCAACGTCAGTGACCAGCGCCATCGTCGCGGGCGAGACGAGTGCGCCCAGCGCACCGACAGCAACCATCCCGACGATAGCGAGCGAAACGGTGGGCGCGATACCGACACCGACGATGCCGAGTCCGTAGCAGATGGAGCCGACGACGACCGGGGCCGCTCGACCGACGCGATCGGAGAGGATGCCAGCCGGATACTGTAACAGCGCGAACGGAATAAAGAAGGCCGCAAGCGCGAGCCCCGCGCCCGCCGCACTCAGTCCGAACGCGTCCCGGAAGTAGAAGACGCCGACAAGCGCAAAGAAGCCGGCGGTCATTCGATCGATGAACCCAAACGCGTACGGAACGCCGAGTTGTGGCCGGCGCCTGAGCCCGCGGAGCGCCTCATCAACGCGGAGACGGTCTGCCCCCGGCAGATCCTCGGAGATCGTCAGAAAGAGCACTGCGACCGCGAGGAGCGTGGCTGCGGCCGCATACAGTGGGTAGATTGGGTCTGCATCGGCTAGTCGGCCACCCACGACCGAGCCGATCGCCGCGCCCAGCCCGATCGCGATCCCGGCCGCACCCATATTCTGGCCGTTACCGCCGGTGAGATCCGCGAGCGCGGTGATCGCGAGCGAGAACGCGCCGATCGTCATCGCACCACCGAGAAGCCGGACGATCAACACGGCATCGAACGAGAGTCCGAGCCCCGGAGCGGCCGCAAGCACGAGATAACTGACCGCTCCGCCGACTGCCCCGGCCGCGGCGAGCGGCGTCCGGCGGCCGAGGGCGTCGCTCGCGGCACCCCAGACGCTCGCGAAAATCACGAAGGCCGCGAACTCCGCCACCAGAAACCACATTCCCGCCCGGATCGCCCTGTCGCCGCCCAGCGCCGAGATGATGTCCTCGACGCCAGGGTACAGGAAGACCTGGGAGATGAGGACGCCCCAGACGGCCACTGCCAGCCGGATCCGGGTTCCACGACGAGTCACAGTCCGCATTGCCGCCCAGAACAGATATTCGCGTCGTTTTTCGAGCCGACAGCAGTTCGACGCGGCGGGGCGATGCGTTCCCGCCGGAGTCGTCTTCGAACGTCACGTGGTTCACCGTGCTATCAGAACCCACTTTGCCGTCTGACTCATCTTTCCGCTATGGCCGATGGACCGGACGAGTGGACGCGACGGGCGACGCTAAAGGCCGCCGTCGCGGCGGGCGGTGCGGCGGCTTTGTCAGCGTGCCTCGATCGATACTCGGAACCGGCGCCTTCGGGGCCTGAGGATCTCTCGTCGCTGCCGGGGAGACAGCACGCGTGGAACGACCGCATTCGGACCGACGAACACGGAAACAGCCTCTTGCCGCGACACCAGTCGCTGCTCTATCTCCGACTCCCCGGCGACGGGCCGCCGGATGCGACCGCTCGACGTGCCGTCGAGGCCGCCCTCCGGACGCTCGACCGCGCCTACGAGCGGAGTCACGAAGGACTGCTGTGCTCGCTGGCGTACTCGCCGCGGTACTTCGACCGCTTCGACGACGACCTCCCGCCGTCAACCGATCTGCCCGAACCCCGCGCGCTCTCGCCGTTCGAGACGCCCACGTTCGACCGACAGGACGCGCTCCTGCATCTCGCATCAGATCGCGCGGACGTCGTTCTCGCGGCCGAGGGGGCGCTTCGGGGGCGCCAGTCGACGGTGAACGGCGTCGACGTCGAAAGCGCCCTGACCGACGCCTTCGAGGTCGCAGACCGCCGGACGGGATTCGTCGGTGCCGGGATGCCGGCCGAGAGACAGGACGGTCTGGAGGGGATCCCGGAGTCGAACCCCGTCCCGGAGAACTCGCCGCTGTTTATGGGGTTCAAAGCGGGGTTCCGAAAGAACCAGGCCACCGAGGAGCATGTCACACTGTCGAGCGGTCCGTTCGCCGGCGCCACGACGAAGCACGTCTCGAACCTCCGGATGCGGCTCGACGACTGGTACGGCGAGCAGTCGTTCGACGAGCGCGTCGCGGAGATGTTCTCTCCTACTCACGCCGCGGAGGATCTGGTCGAGGGCGTCGGCGAGACTCTCGGCGCGAGTAACGGCGTCACGGAGGAGATAATCGAGCGTCTGCCCGAACACGCTCGTGAACACGCCCGCGTGGGACACGCCCAGAAAGCCGCGCGGGGCAATCGGACGGACGACGGGACAGTCCGGACCCTGAGGCGGCATTTCGAGTCGACCGACGACGACGAGGCCAGTCTCCACTTCCCGAGCCTCCAACAGGAGATCTCGACGTTCGAGGAGGTCCGGACCGCGATGAACGGGACCGATCTGACCGAGATTCCGACGATCCGGCAGCGGGCGAACAACGGGATTCTCGAGTACGTGTTCGTGAAACGTCGCGGCAACTTCCTCGTCCCGCCGCGGTCGCTGCGGTCGCTGCCGACGCCTGCGGGTGAGACGCCCGGACTCGACTGATCCGCGCGGAGCGAGCGAAGCAGACGGGTCGACCCGGTTTCTAGAGTTGCTCTTCTATCGCGCTGCGAACCGTGTCTAAGCCGTATCCCTCGAGTAGTTTGCCGTTGACGTAGACGGCCGGCGTTCCAGGGATTTCGCGTTTCACACCTTCCTGGCGGTCAGCCTCCACCACAGGACGGTAGGGCTCCTGACTTGCGGCCCCGGCAACGGTACACCCGTCGATACCGAGGTCAGCAGCGAGGTCGTGGACGATCTGGTAGCCGTTGCTGGAGAGTCCGTCCTGATTCTCGTACACTCCCTTGGCGAACTCGAAGAAGGTCTTCTGGCCGCTGCGGTCCTGCACTGCCCGAGCAGCCGAGGCAGCGAGCCACGACCAGTCACTCACCGGGATCGGGAAGTCGAAGAAGCGATACCGCGCGTCGCCGGCGTCGACGTAGGTGGATTTGATCTCCGGGTACACCTTCTGCGTGAAATCCTGGCAGTGTGGGCAGGTGTAATCCTCAAACACTTCGACGGTGACGGGGGCGTCGCTCGGACCGAGCGACGGTCGGGGCAGAGAGGAGACGGTTTCGAGCGTGCCGACGTCACAGTTGTCCGGAAGCGCGGCGTTTGCAGTCTGTGTGCTTCCACCGCCGTCGCCGCCGAGACAACCCGCAATTGATCCGAGCGCGGTCGCGCCGCCTAGCGCGGCGAGGTACGACCGTCGTGTCGTTCGCATAACTGGACTGAAGATCCGACGATATATAATCGCGTTTGTCCCGGAACGTGGGGCGGAACCAGTCTATTTTTCACCGCTGCGCGCGCTCCTCCGGTATGGAGTTCGACGAAGACGATAGCGTGGTACTGCACGACAAACACAGCGAGTTCGACGGCGAGGTCGGCACCGTCACGCAGGTCGTCGAGACGATGTTCGGCGACGCGACGTACACCATCAGTTTCGAGGAGGGCCAAGAAGTCGGTATCTCGGCCGATCAACTCGAAGAGGCAGACGACGCGGACGACGGAGAGTAACGGGAGTTTTTCACGCCTCGACGCAAAGCGTTCTCGATGCCCCGAATCCCGTTTCACTACGTCGATCTGCGGACCTTCTGCTACGAGACCGAGGATGAAAAGCGCGTAGAGAGCGCGCTGCGGACGTTCCTCCCGGAGGACTTCGAGGTGACCCGCACAAAGAGCGAAGGCCACCACGGCGATCGGATCGTCGTCCTCTCGGCGCGTGTCGAGAATGCCGACGACGTGCGGCACGCCCTCCGCCGTCTCGCGTCGCTTCCGGAGTTCGAGACGTTGCTCTCGGAGTTGGACGACCGCGTCACCGACAACACCGAACTGTTTCTTCGACTCGACAAACAGGCAGCGTTCCGGGGCGAGGTCCGTCGCGGCGACGGCATCACGCTCCGAGCGAAGGTGGAAGCCTATCCGGCCTCAAAGGAGGCCGCCGTCGAGAACGCCCGTGAGGCGCTCGAACGCGCAGAGACGCTCGACGGCGATCCGGAGTAGGTCGATGGGGGCCCCACCTGCGACGGGAGACGCCCCGTTCGGGCCTGACGCCGCTTGTCGATCCACGTAGCAGCCAGTCGTGGCGGTTCCAGTAGGTATATTATCCGACATCAAGAAGCCCACACGATGCCCTCCACCGTGCAAGAGTTCGACCGGCCTTCAGAAGCGACTGCCGTCGCGAAGCAGTACCTCAGACGCGAACGCCCGTTGAGTGCTCTCGTTGCCGCTGTCGTGGTCTCAATATTCCTCGGAACGTTTCTCGCAACCTCGATCGTCCCGGCGCTCGTCGTCGGCGCCGTACTCGTCTTCGTCACCCGGGCACCGATCGTTCAACCACGCGGGTCGGTCCGACTCCGGACTGACGCCAACCCCGAGCGCGTCGTCGAATCGTTCACCGGAGCGACGCCCCCACTGCTCGCCTTCCAGTGGGGGATCGCAGACCGGATCACCGCTGAAGACGGGACGATAACGTACCACGTTTCGTATTTATTCGGCCTGCGATCAGTTCGGATGGCGGTCGAAACGCGGACCGAATCTACGTCCAACGGGACCCATCGAATCGAGTTGTCAGTCACCGCGAACGGCCGACCGTGGTCGACGTACGACGTGACCGTTTCTCGTGAGGATGACCAGACTTTCGTCGCGTACGACTACGGCGGCGACAGGCGATTCGGCGTTCGACGCATTCCACAACGTCTCGTCGCAGCGCGGTACCGGGAAGAGGCCCTCGCTGTGCAGGGATACTCGGTCGTCAATCGTGACGACCAGTTAGGAATTATCGGATAACCAGAGTGGACACACTCAGCGGTGAGTGGTCGTCCAGTACCTTCGGTCGGTATCGCGACGCTGGGTTGGCCTAGTCGTCGACCCACTTGATCGAGCAGCCCTGCGATGGCGTCGGATCGACGGGGATTTCCTCGCCGTCAAGCAGCGCTTCGACCGCCTCGCGCATCTCGTGGCGCTCGGGTTCGGCGTCGGGATTCATCGCGTCGTCGATCCGCGAGTGGAACGCCAGGCGGAACCTGTCGCCGTCGCGTTCGAACAAGAACGGATCAGGCGTGCAGACCGCTCCGTACTCCCGGGCGACCTCCTGGGATTCGTCGCGCAGGTACGCGGTGTACTGCACTTCACCGTTCTCGATCCGTTCGTTCATCCGTTCGAGGGAGTCGTCGGGATACGCCTCGGCGTCGTTCGGATTGATGCCGACGACCGCGAGTTCGCCGTAAGCGTGCGCTAGGTGATTCAGTTCCTCGACCTTCGCCTCAGCGTACGGACAGTGGTTGCAGGTGAAGACCACGAGCAGGGCGTCGTAGTCGGCAAATTCCGACAACGAGTACGTCTTTCCGTCCGCCCCGGGAAGTTCGAAGGCCGGGGCCGTATCGCCTCGTGACAGTTCGGAATCGGATTCGACGAGAACCATACAACATAGACGACCTCACCGCTCAAATGTGTGTTCGTTCCAGTGAACCTCGGGATCGAGCCCGGAGGCCCTCGCCTTGCTCTTCTGTAGACCGACTGCCTGGTCAGCCTCCGTAACTCAGTCCCCCTCGACGCCGACAGTCGTCTGCAGGAGGTCGCTGTCAGCATCGCGGACGATCCACCACGCGAGGCCCAGCGAAACGAGGCCGATCGCCGCCACGAGGCCGAAGGAGACCCCGAGACCGACAGTGTCGATCAGGTAGCCGAACACCGGTGGGGCGACGACGCCGCCGAGTGAGATACCGATCGTTACGAGCGCGAAGTTCTTCCCCAGGTCGGCGCGCGCCGAGAGCCGATCGGCGAGTGTCGAGCGCGCTGGGCGGGAGAAACTGATGCTTCCACTCAAGAGCAACACCAGCGTGAGTCCGGCGAGCGGGAGCGAGAGCGTCGCCAGCAGCGCCGTCAGGACGACGAGCGCCACGTAGCCGGCGATGATAATCGGCCCCGCACCGACGCGGTCCGTGAGCCCGCCACCCGCGAGGATCAGTCCAGCCCCGACCGCGAGCATCGCCGAAGTGACCGCGCTCGCGGTCCCGTCTGCGAGCCCGTATCCTCCGGCGAGCAGGCTGGGCGTGTACGTCCGGATCGTCCAGGCGACGATCGAGGTGAGGAACGCGAGCACGGAGAGTCCCAGGATCCCTCCGGAAGCCGTCAGATCGCCGAATAGCGACCTGCTGCGCCCCGGAACCGATCGCAGCGTCGGACGCTCGTCGGGACGCTCCGCCAGCCCCGGACGGGTGACGTCGTCGTCGACCGCTCGGAAACTGAGGAGGCAATACGCGCCGTAGACCGAGCCGAGGGCGGTAATGGTCCAGATCGCGGCTCGCCACGAGAGTCCGAGGGCAGTCGTCGCCGCCACCACGGCGAACGGGGCGGCGAGTCCGACCGCGCCGCCGAACGCGTGGATGCTGTAGGCTCGACCACGAGTGGCGTCCGTCGAGGCCGATGCTAATAGCGGGTAGTGCGCCGGGTGATGCCCCGCGACGCCGACCCCAACGACGAACTGCGCGGCCAGGAGCCACGCATACGAGGTGGCAGTCGCAGTGAGTATTGCTCCTGTGGTACCGAGAACAAGCGAGATACCGAGGACGAGCGTCCGGCTGTAGGCGTCAGAAAGGTAGCCGAGCGGGAGTTGCAGGAGGAGAATGACCGCGTTCTGGACGCCGATTGCCGCTCCGATAGCGGCGATGCTGACGTCGAATCGTGCGGCGAGGACGCCGACGAGCGGCGCGAGCATCACGATGTACGAGTGGTTTACGAAGTGCGACCCTGTCACGAGCGTAACGACGCGACGGTTCCCTGCATCTGTCACAGGGCGTACTCCTCGCTGCAGTGGAATATACTCGCCGAAAGCGTCTCGGGAACCGTTGAGGCGTCAAACCGTCCCGAGAGCGACGGGGGCAGTCACTACGTCTACGCGTGCTTACCCGCGGTTGCGACGTCGCTCCCGGTCGCCCTGCCGGCGCCAGACCTGCGCGAACGACTCGAAGAAGTCCGCGTCCGTGTCGATGACGACGTGTTCGGCGCGGAGGCGTCGCGCCCGGGCGGCTACCTCGTCGACGTGGGCCGACAGTCGGCTTCGGTACGATTCCGCCGTCGATCCCGCGAAGTACGTCCGCTGGGTGGCTCCGGTTTCGGGGTCCTCGAACACGGCGTCGCCGACGACGTCGGGATCCCGTTCGTCGGGAGCGACGACGTGGAGGAGGAGAACGTCGTTGTCATCGAGAGCAGTGAGGCCGTCCTCGATGGCGTCGGGGTCCTCGAGAAAATCGCTCACGATCACGACGAGCGAGCGCGAGTGAATCGTTCCGGCGTACGCCGCGAGAGCGTCGGCGAAGTCAGTTCGGTCGTCCGGTTCGATGTCGTTCACGCGGTCGAGCAACCGGAGGAGTTCGCCCCGTGTCGACTGTCGGCGGTCGAGTCGCTCGACATCGGTTCCGATAGTCGCAAAGCGGAAGGCGTCGTGGCCCGCAGCGGCGAAGTACGCGAATGCGAGACCGAACCGTGCGCCGAACTCGAACTTGTGCGCGTCGCCGTCGCCGAAGTCCATCGAGGCCGAGGTGTCCAAGAGCACGTGAACCGTGAGATTCCGCTCGGCCTCGTACTGTTTGATGAAGTACTCGTCCGTTCGCGCGAAGACCCGCCAGTCGATGCGGCGGACGTCGTCGCCCGGGGCGTATCGTCGGTAGTCGCTGAAGGTGAGCCCCTCGCCCACGTTCGGCGACTGCTGTTCGCCCTGCTGCGGCGAGTCGGTCTCCCGCGTTAGCGACGCTTCGAGCGCGGCGAGTTCGTCGAGAAACGACGGCTCAATCGGCATCGTCGAGCAACGCCGCGACGACGTCGTCGGCGGTCGTGCCCTCGCGCTCGGCCCGGAAATCGACGATGAGCCGGTGTCTGAGCACCGGATGGGCCATCGCCGCGACGTCGTCCCAGGTGACGTGCGACCGGCCTTCGAGGAAGGCGCGAGCCTTCGCGGCCACGACGAGTCCCATACTGGCCCGCGGACTCGCGCCGAACTCGACGTTTTCGGCAGTCCGGGTCGCCCGCACGAGGTCGATCACCCTGTCGCGAATGTCGTCGGCGATCGGGAGTTCCCGGACCAGTTGCTGTGCGTGCTGGAGTCCATCGCGCGAGAGTACCCGATCGACCGCCGGATCCGGCGAACCCGTGGTGTACCGGTCGACGATCTCGCGCTCCTCGCCGCGACTCGGGTAATCGACGAGGATCTTGAGGAGGAAGCGGTCAGTCTGGGCTTCCGGAAGCGGGTAGGTCCCCTCCTGATCGATGGGATTCTGCGTCGCGAGGACGAAGAAGGGTCGGGGGAGTTCACGCGTCTGCCCCGCCGTCGTGACCTGTTTCTCCTGCATCGCCTCCAGCAGTGCCGCCTGGGTCTTCGGCGTCGCACGGTTGATCTCGTCGGCGAGGACGAGGTTCGCGAACACCGGTCCACGCTCGAAGACGAACTCCCGATCGCCGCCCGCCTCGCGGATGATCTCCGTGCCGGTGATGTCAGCCGGCATCAGGTCGGGCGTGTTCTGGATGCGCGAGAACGAGAGGTTCGTCGCGTCCGCGATGGTCCGCACGAGCGTCGTCTTCCCCAGTCCGGGGTTGCTCTCGATCAGGGCGTTGCCGTCACAGAGCAAGCAGACGAGCAGTTGCTCGACCACGTCGGACTGACCGACGATGCGTTTGCCGACCTCTGTGCGGAGGGCTGTGAGTCTGCGCTGGATTCGGTCGATGTCGTCGTTTGAGCCGTTCATCGGTTCGTATCGCTATTGGGTCGTCGCCGTCGTCTCCTCATCATCGATCTCTCTGATTCGCAGGTTGTACTCGCGGACGAGTTCGGCGTCTTCGATCCGCTGCTCACCCCTGAATCCGGCCTGCTGACTGTCGAACGCACCGCTCCCGCCGCCGACGTCGCCGTAGTTGTCGCCGGCACCGGTCGCGCCTTCGTCGATCACCTCCCCGCTCCCCGTGACACTGATGTTCTGCAGCTCTTCGCCCGCCTGTACGTCCTCGCGGTCGCCGAGCACCTGATCGCCGTCCTGTAGGCCGTCGTCGTCCGGCCGCTCGATATTTCCTGTCTCGCCCGGCCCGAGCAGGCCGCCCAGGTCCGGGTCGACGACGGCGATCTGGACGCTCGCGAGGCTGACGAGGACGACGAGAACGGCAGTGACCGCGACACGGCGCACCGCAACGAGTTCGAACGCCGACGTCTCGCCAAGGCGCTCGATCACGTCGTCGTAGAGCCGCTTGGCCATCGTCCCCTCGTGTCCAGCTTCGACGGCGTCGCGAGCGGTTCGCAGCGCCGCGCGGAGCGCCGGATTCGCAGCCTCGAATCGCTCGACGAGGGACCGCCGCATTCGGAGCAGATACACGCTAGCGAACGCGACGACGCCGAGGATAAGGGCGAGAAGCGAACCCGCGCCGACCGTCGTTGGCGCGGCACGCCCGAGGACCGGCACGCCGCGGAGGAGAGCGACGGCAGCGTCCGGGAGTCGAACCAGGACCCGCAGCGCCTCAGGGTCGAAGAGTATAACGAGGAAGTTCGCCGCGAGCGCGATGAGCGCGGCGTCGACAGCGGCGTGAATGACTGCGGCCTTGCGTACCTCACGGCGGACCTCGTCGAGCGCCGCGCGGATCCGCGCGGTCGAGTCGCCAGACGCCTCCGCCGGCGCTCTTCCCGTCAGTGGGGATTCGTTCGCTGACGCTGCTCCGTCGCTGTCGGGGGCTGGGTCACTCGACATTCTTGCACTCCTCGGGGGCGCTTTCGTTCCCCTCTGGCCACTGCTCACAGACGCTCCGGAGGTCCTCGCGGTAGGAGTCCCGTTCGGACCGAACCCGTTCGAGTTGGCTCTTCAGCGACTCGACCTCCGATTCGAGTTGCGATGCTCGCGATTCGAGCGAACTGATCCGGTCGCGGGCGGTCTGTAGGTCCTCCCGCAACTGTTCGTTCTGTGCGCGGAGTTGGCTGTTCTGTGTCTCGACCGCCGAGACGCTGGACTGATAGAGGACCGTCACCCCGACGGTCCCGGCAGCGAGGACCAGCAGGGCGACGACGAGCATCATATTTGGGCGACGGCCGATGAACGTCACGGGAGGCCTCCGTCCGAAGTTGTCTTTCGGCGACGGACTTGAAGCCGCCGATAGCTCACTTCGGCAGTAAACACGAGCAGTCCGGCGAGAAGGGAGAGCCAGGTCCAGTCAGTCCGAACCGGGCGGACGCCGCGAGCGCGCTTGGCGGCGAACCGTGCAATCTGTGCGCCCTGGCCAGCAGTGAACTCACGGCCGCCCGTCTCCTCGACGAGCGACTCCAGGGCCGGCGCCGGGCCGAATGCGGCGTACTCCTCAGGGTAGTTCGCGGCATATGTCGCGTTCGCGACCCGGAAGTAGCCCGTCTCCCTGGGCGTCAGCGTCGCCCGGTACGTCTCCTCACCGACCCGCCGAAACGAGAGATTCCCGATCTCGGGGCGCGTCTGGCTCCGGTACGTCACTGTCGTCGGGACGCCGACACGGGTGTCCGGCAGACCGACGATTCCCGTCGCCTTTCGCTCGGGATCGCCGATGGCGTAGTTCGTCGTCCGCGTCAGGAGAAGCGAGTCGGGGTCGCGGAGCAGGCCGTCGAGCGTCCCCTCCTCCCCATAAGCGGTGACCGTCGCAACGCGACCCAACCCGTAGCGCCACGTCGCGATTGCCGGTTGCCCGTCGCTCCCGGCGACGAGGAAGTTCGCCCCCGGCCTGACAGAGACGGCATTGAACGCCGCGGGCGACGCTGTCAGCGTGACCCCCGACGTGACGAACGCGTTCCGGTCGAGGACGACGAGTCCGGATCCGCCCGGCGAGCCAGCGCCTCCGAAGAGGATGCCCAGTCGCGTCGTGTCGGTAGCGCGGAAATAACTTCCTTCGCCCGCACCGGCAATCGTCCGCAGCGTCTCTTCGTTGACGCGCTCGCCCGCGCCAACCGTAATGACTCGAATCCCCCGCTCTGAGAGCCGTGATGCGATCTCCGCCGCGCGTTCGGGGTTGTCACCGCCGTCGCTAATCAGGATAATCGTCCCGGTCCGGTCATCGAGTAGTTCGGCAGCGCCGCTGATGCCGCTCGCGATGTCCGTCGCCCCGCCGGCGCGAAGCCGTCGAATCTTGTCCTGCAGCTCGCCACGATTCTGCGAGAGCGGTTCGATCCCGCTCACTCGGTAGGCCTGGTAATTGAACGCGACCAGCCCCACCTCGTTCTCGTCGCCGAGTTGGCCGAGCACCGACAGCGCTGCGGACTTCTGGATCCGCATTCCCTCCTCGGCGCTACCGGAGACGTCGACGGCGAGGACGATGTTCGTCGCCCGCCGCTGGCCCTCGCCGACCGACACCGGCAGCATCGATGCGATCTCTGATCCGCGGTAGTCGCCGCCGGCGAAGGCGTTAAGCCCGCCGACCACCAGCAGGCCCCCGCCGTCGATGACGAACTCCTGAAGCCGGTCGACATTCCCAATCGATCCTGCGGGCGCGTCCTGAACGACGACCGCGTAGTACGGCGAGAGGTTCTCCGGCACCTGTTCCGCAGTCGTGACGTCGTAGAGTTCGCCGAGATACTCACGGAACGGGTAGTCGCCGGGCGAAACGTAGAGAATCTCGGGCCGTTCGACCACACGGACCGTCTTCCGATAGACGTCGTTCGCCACGAAGCGGTCGGTCACGTCGATTTCGGCGGTGATCGTGTGGCTCCCCGTGGACTCGAACGTCTGGTTGAACGGAATCGTCGTCGGCGCGTCGTTGGCCGTGCGTTCGAGGACGGGTTCGCCGTCGACCCGCACGGTGATCGTCGCGGAGGTGTTCGGACCGACACCATCGACGCGGGCGGCAAAGCGGTTCTCAACGCCCAGGCTGGCCTTCTCGGGCCCCTCGACCGTTACGTAGCGCTCTCTCGTCCGCGGCTCCAGCGACACAGTCGACACCGAGGCGTTGACGGATCGCGCGAGGGCGGCCGCTTCTCGAAGCGACTGGCCGCTGGTGACCCGCCCGTCGCTGACAAGCACCACGCGCCCGTTCTCGCGGACGTTCGCGGCGACAGCGTCACCGATCGGGGATGACGCGTTCGCGCCAACCGGAACCCGCCGGACCGAGACGCCCGCGGACTCGATTGATTCGGTGAGGCGATCGGCGACGTTCGGTGTGACCGCCATACTGTCCGAGCGGTCGACCAGCATCGTCACGCGCGGATCGCCGGCCGTCTCCCGCGACTGGGCGGTGTACGGCCCAGCCGCGGAGACGACGACGAGCGCGATGACGGCAACTCGCGCAAGCAGAAGCCAGCGCCGGGAGGTCGCTGACGCAGCGCCCGAGGTCGCCCGGTAGATCAGCGCCCACACTGCCGCTGTGCAGAGAGGGAGCGCCAAGAGGAACAGCGGGCGGGCGAGACCGATCGACAGCCCCTGCGTGAGTTCGATGCTCACCATCAGAGATCACCTCGCCGTCGGAGGAAGGCGATCTCTCCGATTGCGACCGCGATGAGGCCCAGCGCGAGATACTCCGTCAGCGGGTCCGGAGCCGTCCGCTCCTCGGTTCGCGAGGTAGGACCACCGCCCGCTGTCTGCTCGACCGACGCCGCCGCGACGTCGGACTCGCTCGGGCTGAGTAGCGACGCGCTGTACCGGGTATCTTCGGTCGCGTAGAACCCCGCCTGGCGGGTCACGACGCTCGATGCGGTCACCTCCCCGGTCGGCGTCCGGACTGTCGTCTCATTCTGGAACCGGAGCCGCTCGCCGGTCTCGCGGTTCAGTTCCGCCAGCGATTCGCGGCCCGCGAGTTCGTAGGCGGCCCGCTTCCAGAAGATCGGGTACTCGTAGTCGTATTTGAACGACGACGCAGACTCCAGATAGCCGTAGTAGAGGACCTGGCCGCCGTCGCGCGAATCGGTGGCCACGATCGGCGTCCCGTCGGTCGTCGTCAGGAGCGCTTGCCCCGTACGGAGGTCACCGCGGACGTATCGCTCCGGCGGCGGGAAAGTAAACTCGCGCGTGAGGTCGGCATCTGCCGGTGTCCCGAGCGTCGGGTTCGACCCCATCGTCGTCGAGTCCACAAGCAGGAGATCGCCGTAGTCTTCGACCGGCATCGACGAGAGCGACTGGGCCTGAATCCCGACCCCGCCGCCCGCCGACAGCGCATCGCGGCCGGCCGTGATGTGTTCTTCGCCGAGGGCGTCGGCGTCGACGTTGCTGTAGAGCACCACGTCGTACGCCTCACCGGGCGGACTCGGGACCGTGTCCGGCGGCCTGACGGTGGTCACGTCTACGGCCTCGACAACGGACAGCGCGGCGGTGAGATAGCGGTTCTCGTCGTTCGTGACGAGCAGGGCATTTACGCTCGCGTCCGCCGGTGCAGCCACGTAGGCGCGGTCGTCTGCCGGGAACGAATCACCCGGTGAGAGACGGAGTTCGCCGCCGCCTTCGGGAACCGGGAGCGTGACGCTCCGGATGTCGCCGGAGTCAAGCGAGACTGTTGCGGTCTCGTCGCCGAGTGAGACCTCGCGGTCGACGGATTCGGAGCCGAAGTTCTGGACCGAGACCGTGACTTCGCTTCCGGAGAACCGCTGATCCACGACGCCGACGTTGCCCGCGCCGCCGCTGGCGAACTGCCGAAGATCGACCGTCAGTCCGCGGGCGCGGGCCGCCCGGATGGCCGGTTGCCAGTTGTCGTCGCCGGCAAAGTCGCTGAGCACGACGATTCTGGCGCTCTCACCGGCGATGCTCGTCGCTCGCGAGACCGCCGCGCGCAGATTTCCGGGGGCGGCCGTCGCTTGGAGCGACGACAGCACCGTCTCGGCGTCCGAAGCGGTCCCTCCCCGGAGCGCGATTCTCGCGCTTCCGTCGGCGACGACGATGGAGGTAGTTGGGGTGACGGCGTCGCGGGCAGCCGCGACTGCCTGATCGAACCGCGTGCCGTCGGTGGTCTCGACGGTCATACTTGCGCTGGCGTCGACGACCAGCACCGTCTCCTCGACGGTTTCGGACTGGGGCGCGACGACGTACGGCGTCGCGAGCGCAAGCGCGAACAGGAGGATCGCCAGCAACTGGAGCGCCAAAAGTGCGTTGCGCTTGAGTCGTTCGAGCAGCGGCGCCGACGAAGAGGTCCCCGAAGAGTCCGATAAAAACCGGACCGTCGGGAGCGTCACCCGTCGTGGGTCCGGGCGGATCAGATACAGGACAATCACGGGGACGGCCGCCAGCAGAGCGGCCAGACCGAGCGGAGAGAGGAAAACGTCAGAGAGAGCCATCGTGATGGTGGCGTACCCCAGGGATATTGGGCCTTTCCCACTGCCGTCGATCGACGGCGTATCACCACCGGCGCGTGCAGTTCGACGGCCGGAGAGCAAATCATTTCAACAGGGGTCCCTTCGCCTCACATATGGAAGCGAAGCGGGAACTGCTCGACCTGTTGCTGAGCAACGCTCGACAGAGCACTGAGGACATCGCGCGGCAACTCGGTGTCGATGCAGCAACGGTCGAGGAGCTGGTCGACGAACTGGAGACCGATGGGGCGATCCGCGGGTACCAGGCCGTCGTCGACTGGGACAGCGTGGACGAGAGACACGTTCGTGCGGAAGTCGAATTGAACGTCGAACTCGACCGCGAGACCGGCTACGAGGACATCGCTCAGCGGATCGCGAAGTTTTCACAGGTCGCATCGCTGCGACTCATCTCGGGCGACTACGATTTCGCCGTCGACGTCGAGGGCGACTCGATGCACGACGTCTCGAACTTCGTCTCCGAACAGATTGCGCCGATTCCCGAAGTCACCCAGACGGTGACGCACTTCGTGATGCGGACCTACAAGGAGCGCGGCGTCTACTTCGGTGACGGCGACGACGACGACAGACTGGCCGTCTCACCATGAGCGAGGAGCTCACGAGTCCGCTCTCAAAGCGAGCGAGACAGACGCCGCCGTCGGGCATTCGACGGTTCTTCGAACTCGCCGAGGAGATGGACGACCTCGTCTCGCTCGGTGTCGGCGAACCCGACTTCTCGGCCCCGTGGGCCGCCCGAACGGCCGCCATCGACTCCCTTGAGAGAGGGCGGACCTCGTACACCGCGAACCGCGGCCGTCGGGACCTCAGAGAACAGATCGCTGAACACGTCACCCGATACGACCTCGAATACGACTCCGACGAGGAGGTCATCGTCACGACGGGCGCGTCGGAGGGAGTCGATCTCGCAATGCGCGCACTCGTCGACCCCGGAGACGTGGTTGCGGTCCCGGAGCCGACGTACATCTCCTACAGTCCGACGGTGACGTTCGCCGGCGGCGACCCGCTCCCCGTGGAGACCCGCGCTGAGAACGACTTCGTGCTCACCTACGAGGACCTCGAACGCGCCGGGGCCGCCGAGGCATCGGCGCTGGTCCTCTGCTACCCGAACAATCCGACGGGTGCGGTGATGACCCGCGACGAACTTGCCGAGGTCGCCGAGTTCGCCCGTGAACACGACATCTTCGTCCTCTCGGACGAGATCTACGCGTCGCTCCGATACGATGACGACCACGTCTCGATTGCGACGCTTCCGGGGATGCGCGAGCGGACGGTCATTTTCAACGGGTTCTCGAAGGCCTACGCGATGACGGGACTGCGCCTCGGGTACGCGCTCGGGCCGCCGACGGTCATCGACGGGATGAACCGCATCCACCAGTATACGATGCTGTCGTCACCGACCACGGCGCAGTTCGCAGCCATCGAAGCGCTCGAATCTTGCGACGACGCCGTCGCAGAGATGCGACAGGCGTTCAATCGGCGGCGGCAGTTCGTCATCTCACGGTTCAACGAACTCGGGATGGACTGCTTCGAGGCGAAGGGCGCGTTCTACGTGTTCCCGCAGTGTCCCCCCGGTTGGGAGAACGACGAGGAGTTCGCTGAGGCACTGATCCGGGAGGAGCGCGTTGCGCTCGTTCCGGGCCGGGTCTTCGGTTCCGGCGGCGAAGGACACCTTCGCGTCTCGTACGCCTCCGGGATGCGCGATCTGAAGACGGCACTCGGCCGGATCGAGTCGTTCGTCGGCTCTTCCTGACGGGGACGTTTCAGTTCACAAAGTATTATTTGTGAGGCCCCCCAGAAGTGAGATGAATGCACGCAGGACGCGGCTCCGACGATGCGGCTGTTGGTGCCACTGTGGGCGTTGCGACGGCTCTCGAGGACCTGAAGACGCGCGGTAGCGCACTTCTGGTCGTCGGGACGGTGCCGGAGGAGCAGTACGCACGCGTATCGGGGTGTATGCTCGGCGATGCGTCCGAGAATCGGCGGCGACTGGTCGTCGAGCGAGGGCGGAGCCCCGACGTTCGCTTCGCCGACATCGACCGCTGGACGCCAGAGTGGACGCGGATCCTCCACTACGACGTCGACGCCAGAGGATCCACCGAGGCCAGTAGTTCGGAAGCGGCGGGTCCGGAAGCCGGAACGGACGGGCCCGAGACAGGACCAGGCGGCCTGTCAGCTGCCAGACCCCCGACAGACGGTCCCCACGGTTCCACGGACGTCAGGACGGCAGTTTCGGGTTCGATCACCGATCTCGGCGTCGAGGTCAGTTCCGCAATCGACCAGCTGAACGCGATTGCAGGCGGACTCGAGCCAGCCGAGTTACGGGTGGCCTTCGACTGCACTGCGTCGCTGCTCTCGGAGCACGACGAGCGAACGGTCTTTCAGTTCCTCCATCTTCTCGCCAGCGACGTCCGGCGGGTCGGGGCGATGGGACACGTCAGACTACAGATGCCCCACAACGCGAAGATAGTCAGACTGCTCGAACCCCTCTTCGATGCTGTCGTCGAACTGCGTCTTGAGGGCACAGCGACACAGCAGCGATGGCACTTCCGCGACGCTGGGGTGACCTCGGAGTGGCTGTCGATCGACTGAAAACGGCGAGCACAACGACCAGTACGCTTTTTATTATGTGCGCAATTCTCTCATACGATGGAACGCTTCGATAGCCGCGAGCACTCGGCTTCTGACCCTGTCCCGACGACCGGGGACGATCACCTCCAGATCGAGTTCGAGGCGCTCTCGGATCGAAGCGGCATCGTGGTCTCTGACCCGATCGAACGGAGTCAGTTTGCGCTTTCGACCTCGGAACCGGCCCGCATTCGACGGGCCGATCCGACGGCGTTCCAGTTCCCTGCCGACGCCGCGGTCAGTCTGCGAACCGATCAACTCGACCTCGAGACCGCCGTCTCGGTCTGTGTTCGTGACGGCGACGGACAGATGCTGGCGCAGACCGAGCACTTCGCAGATCAAACGTTTCCCGAGGGTCGATACAGCGTCGAACTCTTCGCGCCGATCAAGCTCTATCTCCGGGTCGACTCCTCGATTCGGGTCGTCTCGGACGCGATGGAGACCAGAATCGAGTTCGGTGACGACACCGACGTCCTCGTGGGCGCGCGTTCGCACCACAAACGCCCCGCAGCGACGATCCAGACCACCGATCGACCGCGGGACGCGATGCGTGCGGTCTCGCTCCTTGGGTCGGCCCTGAAGACGACGAGCGTGGAGCGTTCGTATCCGTCGCTGCGCGGCCATCCGCCGTTGATAGAGCGCGGGGCCACGTTCGATGCGCCCGACGGACTCGAACCGCCGGAGACGGGCGTCTCGATCGTCCTGCCGGAGACCCGACGGCACACCTACGTGGCCGCACCGCTCGCGTACTACCTCGGGGCCGAAGTCGTCCCCGGTGAGGCGGCACGGATCGTCACCGACGACGGGTTCGAATACGGTCTCGATGGTCCGACCGGGTTCGAGGAGACGGTGTCCCGCGTGCTGAAACAGACGTTCTTCCTCGATTGCCTCACCAGAACTGAAGGCTACTACGAGGTTGATCTGCACGAGCGAGCAGCGTTAGAATCGGACCTGGGGCTGGACTTCGCCGATCTCTACGGCCGTCCGCTCGGTGCGCAACTCGATTCGTACCTCGACGTGCCGTACGACCTGGTCGAATCTCACATTCCCGAGTGGAAACTCACGACGCGCGTCGCTCCGACCGGGTCGAACGTCGAACTACTCCCGTTCGTCGCTAACGATCTCGCCATCGTTCGGACACCCGAGTGCAACCTCACCGGCGGATCGGCCGTGCAGACGGACGCCGTGAACGAGTTCCTCCGTGGGGCGTCGGCACCGTCGCCAACGGGTCGGACACTCTCGGGCGACGATTTCACTCGGAGCGTCGGCACTCGAAGCCGCAGTCAGAGCCAGAGCGTCGATTCGAGCGACCGCGCCCACCGAAGGCGGACGTACGTCAGGCCGCCGGAGTCCGACTCGCTCGAACAGTCGTGGTTCGGCGACGGAATTCCGATCGGCGCGAGCAAGGCCTCGCTCCAGGCGTACCGGAATCGACTCGACCGGGAGCCGATCGAGGGCGACATCGGCATCACCGTGGTCTGTAACGACCCACGGATGGCCGAGGAGCGGGCCGCCGTCGAGTCGGTGTACGGCTCCCGAGAGGAACTGCCGTTCGACGTGCGGACACATTATGAACTCTCGGTTGCGGAACTCCGGGACGTCCTCACCCAAGAGGCGGAGTTTCTCCACTTCATCGGCCACATCGACGACGACGGGTTTCAGTGCCCCGACGGGGCACTCGACGTGACGACGATCGATGCGATCGACATCGACTCGTTCCTCCTCAACGCGTGCCAGTCGTACGAACAGGGGATGGAGTTGATCGAGCGCGGGGCGATCGCCGGAATCGTCACGCTCAACGACGTGATCAACAGCGGGGCGGTCGACATCGGGCGGACGCTCTCTCGGCTGTTGAATTATGGATTCCCGATCCGTGCGTCGCTAGAACTTGCGAGGGAGGATGCTGTCATCGGTGAAAACTACATCGTGGTCGGTGATGGGAGTTTCTGCGTCGCACAGGTCCAAGGGACGATACCTAACACGTGCCGAGTGAGGCAGAAAGGTAGCGGCTTCGCGATCGACTACAACACATATCACACGGCTGCGTACGAACTGGGAAGTCTCGTTGTCCCGTACGTACCAGGTAACGAGCAGTACTATCTCTCATCTGGTACTGCCGATACGTTCTACGTGACGCGGTCTGAACTGGACGAGTTTCTCTCGAAGGAGACGATTCCTACGTTGATTGGCGGTCAGCTACGGTGGAGTGACTTGGTTGACGTGAATTCGCTCTGATCAGGGGCCGTTGATCGCACCGTGGTTGACTGCCGCCGCTGAACCTGCTTGTGAGAGCAGCAGCAGCGCGGTGAACAGGACGCCCATCGCACGGGGGTGATTGGACAGGTACTCCGCCACAGCGTTGGTGTCATCTTCGGACATGACGGATGGTACATAGTGTCGGTTTAATATGAATTTTTCTGACACTTTCTGATATGATATAAATTATTTTTAAGGCTCAAGTATGCTCACAAAAAGCGTGGCAGCGTCAAAATATGCTCTCGGAGCTAGTGCTCCGGTCACTGGAGAAGTTTCGATTGGAAATTACTAACTCTCGCTGACAGGTCGTTACTCGGAGGAAACGTCTTCGTTACTCGCGGTCTGCCCGATGTCGCGGTACATCGCGGCGAAGTCGTCGTCGTCACCGAGTTGACCGAGCGTCTCGTCGAGGTCGTTTCGGAGTTCTGCGACACGCTCGGTGAGTTCCTGGTACTCCTCGTTATTTTCGAGTGAGACGGCGTCTTTCTCCGACTCGAGGAGGGCCTTCTTCGAGGCGAGTGAGAACAACTCCTGGATTCCTTCGTCGTATGTGTCTCGAAGGAGGAGATTCTCGATTGTTTCTTTGAGCGCCTCGCGGGAAACGGGTTTGACCAGGTAGTCGTCGAATCCCATCTCGACGATGTCGTAATCGGGCTCGACGGCAGTGACCATCGCGACGCGGCAGTCGACGCCCCGCTCGCGGATCGCTTCGAGCGCCTCATCGCCGGAGAGATCGGGCATCCGACGATCGAGGAGAGCCACGTCGACCTCGTCGTCGAGTTCATCGAGTGCCTCGCGGCCGCCGTAGGCGACTCTGACGCGATAGTTGTCTCGCAGCCACGTTGCATACAGGTCGGCGAGATCCGGTTCGTCTTCGACGACGAGGACCAGTGGCGGGTCAGCACTCATTGGTAGATTCGCGGTGTTTCAGAAACACCGATATGAGGTGATTGAAATCCGTGGGTATATCAATATATCCCTTATCGGGTGTGCCACGCGAATCTGGTTCGAGTCCCTCAGTTTCCGTCGGGGCTGTAGTTCGGTGCCTCGTCGGTGATCATCACGTCGTGCGGATGGCCCTCAGTCTGGCCCGCGCTGGAAATACGGACGAACTCCGAACGCGTTTTGAACTCCGGAATCGTCCCGGCACCGACGTACCCCATCCCCGAGCGCATCCCGCCGACGAGTTGGTGGAGTTCCGACGCCAGCGTGCCTTTGTACGGCGTTGCGGCCTCGACACCCTCGGGGACGAAGTCCTCGTCCTCGTCATCCTCTTTGAGGTACCGCTCGCCGCCGCCGGATTTCATCGCACCGACCGAGCCCATTCCGCGGTACTGCTTGTACTTCTTCCCGTTCATCGTGATGACGCGGCCCGGTGCCTCGTCGGTGCCGGCGAAGTACGAGCCGAGCATCACGGCGTCCGCACCGGCCGCAATCGCTTTGATCGCGTCGCCAGAGTATCGGATTCCCCCGTCCGCGATGACGGGCACTCCCTCCGGCGCGGCGACGTCTGCGACTTCCGCGACGGCTGTGATCTGTGGCATCCCCGCGCCGGAGACGACGCGAGTTGTACAGATCGAACCGGGGCCGATGCCGACTTTCAGACCGTCTGCGAAGTCGACGGCCGCCTCTGCGGCCTCCCGGGTGCCGACGTTGCCGACGACGACGTCCGCATCGACGGACTGCTTGATCTCCCGAGCGCTATCGAGGACGTTAAGATTGTGTGCGTGTGCGCAGTCGATGAAAATCACGTCTGCGCCCGCCTCGTCGGCAGCGGTGGCGCGTTCGTCGTCAAACGGCCCGACGGCGGCCCCGGCGCGCAGACGCCCGTCTTCGTCGCGGGCGGCGTTCTCGTGCTCGCGCCGCTGGAGGATGCCCTGCATCGTGACGAGGCCGACGAGTCGCTCGTCTTCGTCAACGATGGGGACGCGCTCGATTTTGTGATCGTACATCAGCTCCAGCGCGTCGCGGGCGGCCACCTCGCGACCCGCCGTGATGACCTCGTCGGTCATCGCCTCTCTGACTTCGTCGGACTCGCCGACCTCGAGGTACGGCCGGATGTCGGTGCCGGAAATAATCCCCAGGACGGTGTCGTCTTCGGCGACGACGGGTGCCCCGGAGATGCTCTCGCCCTCCATCATCTCGTCGACCTCACGGACGGTCTGACTTGGGCGGGCGGTCACCACGTCCTCGCGGCGGATCACTAGTTCGTCCGCGCGCTTGACGCGCTCAATTTCTGTGACCATCTGGGCGGTGTTCATATTCTGATGGAGAACACCCAGGCCACCTTCGCGGGCCATCCCGATGGCCATCGCGCTCTCGGTGACGGTGTCCATCGCCGCCGAGAGGATCGGGATGTTGAGTTCGACGTTCTTCGAGACGTACGTGGAGACGTCGGCGGCGTCGGGTTCGACCCGACTCTCCATCGGTCGAAGCAACACGTCGTCGAACGTCAGCGCTTCCGGTACCTGAAGTTTTTCTGAGAATGAACTGCGTTCGGAACCGTCGTTCGCCATATAAACGGTCTGCGGGCGACCGACAAAAGCGTTGTGAGATGACAGGCGCGTGCAGACCGTTGGCATCTACACGCCCGGAACGTGCACGTCCGTGGATGGGTCAACCGGATCGCGAGACGAATCCAATGGTCCGGTTTCTGCGGACGGGGGTCGCTGTCCGGGTACGCCGAACCGGAACCAATAGGAATGTACAATCGCAGAACGCCGCAATTTCTGCCGAACGGGGGCACGTTTGCCGGCGATTCGTCAGTATATGACTGGTATTTTCTCACAATCAGTAGTTCTTCGCGGCTGTTGGTGGAAGAGGGTCAGAACCGTGGGCACACCTCCCACACAACGCTTAATATCCCAGTGCTTATTCTTTCTTGTATGGACTCCGAGTGTCCCTCTGCATCGCGCATCGCGGGTCAGCCGATCGACCGCTTCGATGCCGCCTTTACATTTACACCGATGCAGAATTTCAAACGCGGAAACTGGACGCTCCCCGCGTCCGACTCGCTCGGAGTGCTCGGCCAGGCCCGCGCCGCGTCAGCGTCGGGCTTGCGCCCATATCGCCGTTTGGCCGATGGTTACGGCCGTTAGTCACGAATGAGCGTCTCTCGGCACCCAGTCGCACTCCGTCTTGAGCAGCAGGTCGGCGGTGCAACCCGCCTCCTGGCGACGGTGATGGCGTTACCGCTTATCGACGGAATCTTCCCGGCACTTATCATTGCGGGGACTCTCAGCAGTCCGCTCGGTATCGTCGAAACGGGACTGCTGATATTCGGCGGCTCGGCGACCGTCGCAGTCATTCTCGCGGAGATGGACGGCTCTCGCCGCGAACAGGTCATGTCCGTGCTCGTCCTCGGCGCGATCCTGCTCCCGATCGCCGGACTGGAAGCCCTCTTCGCGGAAACGCTGAAGACGGTGTTGGACTTTCAGGTCTTCCACCGCTTCGCCGGGTTGGTGATCCTCGCGATCGCCGCGAAGACTGCTTCCGCGAAGGTCGGCGAGTATCTCCCCTCGCCGAGCGTCATTATCGGCCTGGGGCTGGTCGCCAGCCTCAACCTCGGTGGAGCCTCGCTCGTGGTGAACCCCAACCCCGGGATGATCCTCCGCGCAGTCGCGGCCGCAGCAGTCGGCGTCGGCTTCGCGCTCGCCGTCGCAATCTTCGCACCTCGCCTCCGCGGCGCGGTCGATCTCGACCGCTTCCGATTCGGCAGTTCGGTCGCCCTCGGGATGTTGGCGCTCGACGTGCTGGGGCTACTCCCGACGGAAGCACCCGTCGCACTGGGTGTTCTAGGCGTCACGGCACTGTTCTCGTACGATCCCGGTTCCGACGTCGAGTCGCTCCGGGACGACGCGGCCGAAGATGAACCCGAAGTCGCGGCCGCCGCCGAGGGCGAGGTGGCCCCTGAACCGCCGGCTGCCGCGTCCGGGGCCGTCGCCGACGGCGGTGACTGGAGCGAGGACGGTGCGGCCGACAGCGACGACGAGGACGGCGGCGACGTCGGATACGGCTCCCCTGACTCCGCCGGCTCGCGCGCCCCGTGGCTGTGAAAAGCGACTACCGCCGACCGCACGACGGATTTACCACACTTGCAGCCGTTTGCTGTCGTATGAGCAATCGAGTCGTCGAGGGACGAATGGTGACGCCAAAGCGCCTGGCAGAACTCGTCGAGGGCGATCGGCCGATGGAGGCCGAAGCGATCGAAGACGCCGAGATGGACTGCCCCGAGTGCGGAGAGAACGTCCTTTCGGTCGGCTATATGCCGAGTGTGACGGAGTTTGTGACGGCCTACAAATGCCAGGAGTGTTCGTGGTCCGATACGGACCGCTGAATCCGCGTTTCGTCCGCTGAGTGGCCCCTCCCAGCATCGACCGATCGTAATTGCTTTAAGTGATATAGCCATACCGATTAATGCGAACTACGGGGCCGTGGCCAAGCCCGGCATGGCGACTGACTCCAGAGGCTTGCGCCCGGTGACGATATTCCAGACTGATATACCGAGCGGCCGACTGATCATCGGTTCGCGTTGACGACCCTCTGGAGTACCGAGGCGCGTACCGGAGATATCAGTCGATCGGGGGTTCAAATCCCTCCGGCCCCATACCATATATTAAACTTTCTTAGCCTTGCTTACAGATACCTGTTAGGAAATCTATACGGTTTCTGGACGGAGCTACGTGGTGAACAGGATACGAACCGAACAACCAAAGAAAACGATGCCCGGTTAAGAATAACATCCGCCACACGCTTGTTCGGTTTCGACGAAGAAGGCGTCAACAAGACTGTAACAGGCTCACCGGAAATAACGATTCGCACTTCTCAGAGCTGCTACTCCCCAAATGGCGCTTCCCTCACCCTTAGTGGCTGGATGCGAGTACCTAGAGAACGCGCTTCTTCTTCTTTCTGTGAAGAACCAGATCGATTACTTACAACGATCTGGGTTCGAGAAGAAGGAGAAAAGAACCACCCTGGTTCGCATCGTGTTCCCCCCGGTTTGACCACGAGGTGGGTCGAATGAGCCGTCGGCCACAGTTGAGCCGACAGGTCCCGGCGGAGTCCGTGGCGAAATTCGATGAATGGTGCGAACACGAAGGGCACGTGAACGGTGGTGACAAAGGCCGCCACGCGGAACAGGCCATCATCGAGTATCTCCCACCGACGTATCGACCTGAGCGCTTCCGCGACGATCTGGACGCGCTTGAAGCGGACTTGCGTGCTGATCTGGATGAGGTTGGACTCCTAAGTCAGCATTCTTCGTTGAACCAGAACCCAACTTCGAGGTCCAGTGACGAAACAACCAAACTCACTTACCGTATTGCCGAAGATGTTCAGGACGCACTCGAACGATACGTCCACGATCAAGAGGGGAAAATCCGGGAAGTGATTGGAGAATACGTGGCAACAGCGTTGGACGAATACCGTGATGGTGGCCAAGTTGGGCGCGTTCGGCGTTACTACGAGCAACTGCGGGAGAACGTAGATATGGTGTCTGAAGATCGGGTTGGCGCAGTTATTGAATGGTTACACTCCGAGACTGGTAAACGAGATTATTACCACATCGAGACGATACGGTGTGCGGTCAGTAACGCGTTAGATGTCCATTCCGACGGCGTTCGAAACGATTTCGCAGACCGTGTGATTGACCGTCTGGAACTCGTGTCCGTAGACACAAGTGAGGGAGTGTATGCTACACCGGAAGAGGCAGAGAAGTTGGTTCAACAGCATACGGTCAAATCTGATTTCCGCTGGTCTTTGACGGACAAAGGGGAGCGTGTGGAGCACCTCAGAGAAGCTGTTAGGGCTCGTTCCAAGAGCTCAGCGAAGGGTGCCGGTGTTGATTACAATCAGGTCCGGGACGAAGTATTCGATCAACAGCCCAGCAACGATTATTGCTATGAATTGATGGAATTAGCCGGCGAGGAATCTGGCTTCGAATATGGTCAACACAACGGGAAGCTGATGCTGCGCTACACTGGTAAGGCCGATCCGTTAGAAGCGAGACCGGATACCGAGTGGGTTAGTGACGCTGCAAAACGTGTACAGGAGTTCTGTGATGAGGCCGGATTGAAACCGGAAGAGGTTGACCAGCCAATTCTCGATAATCTGATTGTACGAGCAAAGTTCATCGACGAATACGACGAGGAGATAGGTCCGAGCGAACGGGCAATGGAAGCAGTAACTGAGGATGATCGAAGATGTGTCCGAGATCGCTTTACCGGTCCGTCCGACTCTAACGCGAATAAAACAGCGAATGTTGTGAAAGAGGAGATGGATCGACTAACTGCGGAAGCGGAACCGGTGACAGATGGTGGTCAGCGTAGGAATAATCACGATTGAGAAATATTACTAGAAAGATAGGTGGGCTTTTGGATTGGGGTGTAGATATATTTCACCTACCCAAGAGCGTCGGTCAAATATTGTCGAGAGTAGCTTGGTCGTCAGAGATTTGTCGTTTGTTGGAGCGTCCCCGTCTGTTAGAGTTTTCCCGTCTGTTTACGACTTTCTCAAAGTGCTCTTCGACTTGCGCCCAATCGAAAAATTCCGCACCGCAGGAGCAGGAATATCGAGGAGCGGGGCCAGTATCCAGCGGATGTAATACCAGGGTATCGGGTACTACCTTTGGTGTCCCATCTTTTCCTGGCTGATGCTTCTGCTCGGTCCAAGCTGGTTCCTCGGCTGTAACGATGTGTTCCTCTTCTTGTTGCGTAGTCATTTTGACCACCGTCACCTACGGAACTGCTTCTGCATTTAAAAATAGATTTGGAAAATGGGGTCGCTGATGCGGCTGCGATACCGGTACTACGTGTCCAATCTAAGTCCTGAACGCCTGTCGAATCTTCCTCGCTAAAGTCAGCGCTTTCTGATCGTGTTGGTTCCCATTGTAGCGGTGAGACGCGTCAGCTCACTCTTCGATCAGACGGCTGATTCACTCCTCGAATCCGGGGCCGATGGTAAACGAGTCTGGTGCGCAGGGCAGTTGGTTGTGTTGACACCACTGGCAGTGCTCACCAGCCGTGTACCGGCTGAACGAGAGCTCAGCAATGCGGTTCATTGACGCTGTCACATCGTCTCTGACTGCTTCTAAGTCAGCGTTGCTGAACGTTCGGGATTCGATCTTCGGCCCGATCTCACCGACGTAGGCGTACCCTGCACGTGCGACTGGCTCATCGTACAGGTCCTGGCACGCCAAGAGGTAGATCGGGAGTTGCTTGTCATCTTGTAGGTCGCGGTGACGTTCCGTTGCCTTGTAGTCAATCACGAGGAGTTCATCATCCGGTGTTCGGTAGACGGCGTCAATGTAGCCGACGAGTTCGTGCCCATCGATGTCAAGTTCGAACTCTCGCTCCGCGTCGATGATCTCATAGCTGGGGAGATCTAACTCGAAATACCGGTCGATACACTGTTTCGCCGCTGGGAGTGCGTCCTCGGCACGACGTTGACTGGCTAGACGCTCGCAGATTTCGTACCACTCCTCGCGGCCGCTCGCAACCTGATCCGCGGCCTGCTCTGCAGTATCGTGGAACAGCAACCCAATCTGACGTTGCGACACACCGTCTCCGGTATCGCCCGTTGCTTCGTGATAATCGGGGAACGCGTTAACCACGTACTCTAGGTAATGACTTCGTGGACATTCTTCGTAGGCGGCCAGCGACGTGTAGCTGTGTGAGAGCGACGGCGATGGTGTCGACGGGCCAGTCAGAGACGAAATTCGGAGCGTCTCCCGTTCGGATCTCGGGGTGAGGTTCCCATTAATGGTAGTCGTTGCAAGGTCGAGCACGCGATCGCGCGCAGTATCAACCGCGAGTTCCTTCCCGTCATACCTGACAGTACCGCCGATGTGCCCGACTGTTTCGCTGGCCAATGTGTCGGTCCAGTCGACCGCGGTATGCGGGAGACACTCTTGAACGTCGGTCCAGAGTGGGAGCTGTCCTCGCTCTGGCCCCCACGGGATTCGGGGTGGCAGAATCTTACCAACTGTTTCCGCCATCGGGTCTACGTCCTCGGCATCGTCGTCTTCGTCACTGCCGCCTTGGAGAACGAGGATGTCTTCGGCGCGTGTGATGCCGACGTGGAACACGCGGCGGGTTTCACGCGCGTCACGCTCGACGAAGTCTTCGGCGAACGCCGCCTCTGGACCGTCCGAGAGGCTGGTTTCGAGCGCGTCGTAGGTGCGTGCACTCGGTGCCCACTCGTCGGCTGTGACTTGCGGGATAAGGACGACCGGGAAATCGAGGCCCTTGCTCTTGTGGATGGTCATTACGTTGACCGCGTCGTCGGCGGTGTCCGGTTGGCTTGTCGGGGTCGAGCCACTCTCGTCGAATAGGGAGTCGTAGTGTTCGAGTGAGTCAATGAACTCCGGCGTGAGCGGTGGTTGGACGGCACTATCCCCGTACTGTTCGATAACATCCTCAAGCTGGGCGAGGTCTCGGCGTTCCTGTTCGCTGAGGTACCACTCGATATTCGTGATGTCTGTGAGTTCGCGGTAGAGATGGCTGAGTGACGCCGAGTCCCGGATGTTGAGGAGTTCCGTGACGTGCTTGCGGGCCTCTGCGACGCGGTCGGGTTCTTTGAACTCGTCGAGCGGTGTCTCACGCAGCGTAGTCACGAGTGGCTCGTCGCCCGCGTTGAGACTGCGGAGATCCGCATCGCAGAGCCGGTAGCGCATCAGGAGCACGCGATTCCAACTCACCTCGTCCTCCGGTCGTGCGAGGGCTTTCAGGTACGCGGTGACGGTTCCGACACCGACTGATTCCGTGGCTAAATCACCCGCCACCTGGTACGGGATGCCGGCGTCTTCGAATTCCTCGATGACGGGGGTGGCGTGGTCGTTCTTCCGGACGAGCAGGGCGATGTCGCCCGGGTCGTATGCCTTGTCGAGGTTCGCCGCTTCACCACTCAGTAAATTCTGGACGACGGTGCGAAGTTGGGTCGCGCCGTCCTTGTCGTCGTCTTCGTCCGGCAGGTTGACGGTCGCAACGGTGTCCCCGTCGTATGCGGGTTCATCGACGCGGGTGAGCGTTTTGTGGCGTTCGCGGTGATCGAGTTTCTGAATCGCTTCGTTCGCCAGGTCGAGGATTGGCTGTCGAGAGCGGAAATTTTCCTCTAACGGTTTGTCGGTGAGTGCTGCGAACGCGCGGTCGAGTTCGTCGGTGATGTTGGCGACGTGCGCGCCGCGCCACTCGTAGATTGCCTGATCGTCGTCACCGACGACGAACAGGTTATCGTCAGTGACGAGTGACGTGACAAGATCGAACTGAAGCCGGTCGGTGTCCTGGAACTCGTCACAGAACACGTAGTCCCACCGGTCGGCGATCTCGTCACCGACAGGCGAGTTCATCAACGCAGCGGTTTCCACGACGAGCCCGTCGAAGTCGATGAGATTCCGCTCGTCAAGCTCGCGTTCATACGCTTCGTACCCTGCGGTGAGGTCACGGGCAGTGAGGCAGTCTGAGAGGAACGAGTCGAGATGGTCCGTGAGTTCGAGATCAAGGTCGCCCGGGATGCCTGTCGGCGCACCGCTCGCGTACCCGCCGAGCAGGTATTTCGGGAGTTTGTATGCGTTGTCCGGCAGTGCTCGGTCGCCCGCTTCGTGGGCGTCGAATGCGGCTTCGAGTGCATCACACAGCTCGACGAGGCGGTCGAGGAAGTCCCGCGCGCTGGCCTCGATGCCATCTGTCCCGAGTGCGTCACGTTCAGCGACGAGGTCGGCACGCGCGTCTGGGAGCGAGTCCAGCACGCTCGACACGGACCGGCCACCTAAGTGGTCGCTGGCAATCGCCTCGATGCGTTCGGGAACGTCGGCGAGATCGTAGACGCGGTCAGCAGGGCCGAGGAAGGCGTCGATGTCGTCGGGTGTGATACCGCTGCGTTTCATCGATCCGATGAAGTTCAGCAGCTTCGATGCGGCTCCCGACACGTACCCGTCGCTCCCGTACACGTTTGGTTTAACGGATCGGTACTCGATTTCGTCGAGAACGTCCAGCACGATGGCGTACTTCTCGGCGTCTGTAGCGACCTCGAAGTCCGGATCGATCCCGGCTTCGTAGGCGTAGTCGGTGAGGATTTCGTTGCAGATTGAGTGGTAGGTGTACGCGTCGATGTCGTAGCCGGCCGCGCCGAGTTTCGCGTTGAGTTTCTCACGCATTGAGTCTGCGGCGTTGTTCGTGAATGTCAACGCGAGGATCCGGTCCGGGGACACGTCTTCCTCGTCGATGAGGTACTCGATCTTCCGCACCATCGTGAACGTCTTCCCCGTCCCGGCACCGGCGAGCACGCGCATCGGATACGCGTTGGAGTCAATAATCGCCTGCTGTTGCGGCTCTGGGGAGACATCCTCTTCCGGTACCGGGAACCACGACGGGTGCTCAGAATCGTCACTCATCGTCGCACCTCCGGCGACAATCGATCAGCACACATCTCTCGATACTCGCAATCCGGGCACGCCTCCTCGTTGATGAGGTCGAATGGCTTCGGTTCGTATGCCTCGCCCGTGATGCCGTCGTGTGCGGCGCGAATGAGCGCCCAGATCGTGTCGTAATGCTCCTCGTAAATCTCGGTAGTTTCTCGCGGGTACCCGCGGGCCGACACCTCGTACCCAGTCGGTGTACTCTCGAACGACGTGCTGTTGAGGAGCCCATAGAAACTGAACCGGACTTCCATCCCATCCTCGTAGAATGGTTCGTTCTTCACACCCTCGATGTATGCTGCCGTCTGGAACGCATTCCGCACCCGCTTCGGTTCGTGTGCCTCCCCGTCGAGATGCTCGCCGAGGTACTCGGCTGTCCCGTCGGAGAGCATCCCGTGCGTTTTCCGCTTGTAGTCGAAGATGTGCAGGCCGTCGTCCGTCCGGATGACGTTGTCTGCTTTCCCGTGGAGCCCTCGCCCATCTACTTCGCACTCGACCCAGCACTCGGTGGCGATCGATCTGCGGGCGTGGTCGATGCCGACGCCGCCATCGGGATCGAAGAACGACTCGATGGCCGCCCGGTTCTCGGCACGCTGGTACTCGCGGTGTGCTCGTGATTCGTAGTCGTCCGCGCTGCTGTGTTCGTCCCACTTCGCATCGAAGATCCGCATCGCCCGGTCGTGAATTACGTCTGGGGTATCATCGCGGTCAGTCGCCTCGCACACGCCCTCAATCGTCTCGTGGTAGATCGTCCCTTGATTGAGGTACAGTTCGGTACGGTCTGGTGCGTTCACGTCCTGCACGTAGCGGTAATCGTACAGCCGGGGACACGTTGCGTAGTTCGCCAGCCGCGATGGTGAGAGCGACTCTTGGCTCATCGCCGCACCTCTCCATTAGCGAACTCGACACGCGCACGCAGCGCTTTCCGAAGTTCCTCACCGCGCGCACCGCTCTTATCGAGCAGGTCCTGAATCTCGCCGAGTTCCGCTTCTACCTCGTCGAGTGACACCGTCACGTCCTGGCTGTTCGTGCGGCGCACCGCCGCGAGCGCGTCGTCAACCCGCGACAACAGGAAGTCCTCCGCCGCTTGCTCGCTCGTGATGTGTGGGTCGTCAGCGTCGGTGACCCACGGCAGGCGGTCGTACGCGTCTGTGAGGAACCGCGACGCCTGCGCCCGCTCTTCGAGCGCGGTGTCCTCGTACTCGTAGAGACAACAGTACAGGTGCTCATCCGCAGCGCCAGCCCCAATCGCCAGGCGTCGCCGCGCGTGTTCCGTGTGATACCGCGCGAACGGCCGGCCCGATGCTGTGGATGTCGTCGGAAACGTCGCATCCACATCTGCCCCGTCAAGTTCCGTGACACCGGGGTAATCCGGCATCGACGCGACCCGCTCGGTTGGGAATAACCGCGTCAGGAACGGGTCACCCGGGTACTCACTGTCGACGAGATTCACGAGAAACACCGCGCGGAACGACTCGTTTTTGATCGCCTGCAAGTGGTCCACGCGGACGCCACCGTTGAGGTCAGTCGCGCTCGTCTGGTTTTGTTGCGGTGCGTACTCGTGGGCGCGTTCGAGCATCTCCTCGAAGGACGCCCACGTCGCATCGATGAACGCGGTGTCTTCGAGGAACTCGGCCATCCGAAACGCCCGCTTGACGTTCCCGAACTGCGCCCGTGCATCAAGCGGGGTCGCACGCTCCGCGATCCGCTCTTTCAACCCTGCGTCGGTCGCCCACCAGCGAATCCCAGCTTCGAGGCTGTCCATCTCACGGACGCGATCCAAACGCTCCGAATCAAGCTCCGGCCCGTGGTCAGGCACCGCATCCTCGTCGTCGGCTGCAAGCTGCCGAACAGCAGCGAGGAGTTCCCGAATTGCTGGGTCATCCCCGAAGCCAGTCACGGTCGTCGATTCTGTTGGAATCCCAGCGCGTTCGAGCGCTTCGATCGTGTCCGTGACGGTACTCCCGCTTTGTTTCGTGGCGACAGCGATGTCGTCGTACTTCCACTCCGACTGCGCGACAAGGTCTTCGATTTCGTTGGCAATCTCGGCGAGTTGTTCGTCACTAGAGTCTGTAGCCAGGATGGACACCGATCCCGTTTCCGGGTCTGCTGGAGCCGTCTCGTCGGCGAAATACGCTGCTGTGGCAGCCGGTCGTGTCGACGGCGTCTCTGATTCCCCGCGTCGCGTCTCGCTGAACGAGACGTAGTCCGTAACTGGCCCTGTCTCAACCCACGTGCGCCGCACGCTCGCGTTCTCTTCGGCGATACAGACGAGCTCACAGTCCCCTGCGAGCGCGTCGAGATACGCGCGGTCGAGCGGGAAGAACTCCTCAAACTCGACGGCGAGCACCGCCTCGAAATCAACGACATCGTCCCGAGCATCCCCAGTAAGGACATCGAGCGCTTCCGAGATGAGTTGCCCGCGTTCTATATGGTCATGCTCGGCCAGCCACTCGTGAAATGCATCGAGCGCAGCCGTTATATCACGGAGTTCCGGCGTCTCATCAGGCGTGACCGTCTGCCAGGAGATCGTACTCATCACAGCATCCACGTCCTCGATGAACGACGGCTGTTCAGACGCCCGTTGAAGGTACTCTGTGTCCCACTCGTAGTCAGCGAGGAATCGGTGCAGGAGTTCGCGCCGCAGCGCGTCAGAGAGAATGACGCGGTCGTCGGTCTGATTGAGGACATCGGTCGCGTGTACCACAAGCGAGGTGACGTACGGCGTCGCAGCTCCCGGCAGTTCCGCACCTAACGTCTCCCGGAACGTGTCCGTACTCGTCGGCGCACCCGTAACGACGAGTACATCCTCAGAATCGTAGTTGTCGAGGAGCGTTCGGTATTCGTCTCGTGCTATCCGTGCAACGTTTTCGCCCCCGAACGGTGCCGTGACCAACGTCCCGCCGAACTGCCGGTGAGATTCGTAATCAGACATATCTGTTACCCTCGGACGAGTTGTGTGACCCGAGACAGAACACCGGTGTTGTCAGCGGCTGTGCCGGTGTCACGTCGTGCGTTCTCGATGATACTCGGGTCATCTATCCAATTCTGGAACCTGTTTGCGCTTTCAAACTGGACTGCCGGCCCGTAAATACTGGCCCGGATGTGGGCCGGCGTAGCCTTCTGGAACTCCCAGCACTGCTGTTTGTCCAGGTTCGCTGAGAAATCGGCGACAATCCGCCCGTCGTCTTTGAAATCGAGTTCACACAGCCCGTCGGAGAGCGCGCTGATCCACTTCCGTCGTCCCGGGTCGTGTTCCTGTTCGGCGGGTTTCTCCAGCGGCACGTACTCCGGTGGTTCCTTCTCGGCATACGCGTACAGCTCCGCGAACACGTCCCGAGCATCTGCGAGCCGGTCGGACTGGTCTGGCAGCGAGATATCCCGCTGCAAGAACAGGTGGGCGAACCACGGGAACAAGTTACAGCTGTCCGCCTCCCCCGCGATCTGCGCGGCGGCTTCCCGTTCGTCCTTCTCCAGTTCGGAGAAGTTGACGTTGAAATCCAGCGTCTTCATGCGGGTCCGAAGTTCGGATTTGGGCTTCGTCGAGTCGTTCGAGGAGAAGATGAACGTCGGCATCTGGATGGAGCCGTCCCACTTCCCCTCCCAGTACGACTTGATGATGTCCCGGTCGATCTTCGACTTCGCCACGTCGTCAACGATGTACGGGAAAACGGTATCCGACGCACGAGCACGTTCAATGTTGTCTTTGACGAAGTCGTCGCCAGTCGTGACCTCCTGCACGTATCCATTCGAGATGAGTCGCGCCCCGAACCGCAGGAACATACCCTTCCCGCTGTCGTTGTCGCCGTGAAGGAACAGGAACGGCAGGTCCTTGTCCAGCTCCGCGGATTCGTATTCGGCGTAGTGATGGGCGCAGTAGTTTGCGAACGGAGCCCAGCAGAAGTAGATAACACCCTCATAGAAGTGCGCCCGCGTTTCCTTCGTCGTTCGCGTTTCACCGAACTCGCCGACCGTTTCGACGTACTGCTCAATCAGGTTGAGCGCGTCAGCGACTTCCTGCGGATCATCCGGAAGCGGAGCCGTTAATTCGAGGACGGAGTCATCAACCCGTAGCCCGACCGTCTTCTCTTCCTCGTTGACATTGAGATCGGGGTATCCGGTGAAGGTCTCTTTGTATCGTGCGATACCGGCTGGTGTCGCTACGATTTCACCGTCATTGACTCGGATGTTATTGGCGGATAGCGTGTCGTCCAGATTTGAGATGGCGTCTTCGAGCCCCTGCGGGGAGAGACGCACACGCTTGTCCGAACTAATCTCGGTTGGATCTGTATCGGTATCTTCAGCGTCGAACACCGCCTTCTCGGCTTCTTCGGAGTCAGTGACGACGTTGTATGTGTTGACTTGGTCGTCGTCAACCGCTTCGTCAAGCCGGGCGTTCAGCTCGGCAACCGGATCGTCACTGAACTCGTCGCCGCCCAGCCAGATGTCGTAGATTTTCGCTTCTTCTTCTGCCGTGTCGGCGTCATCGATCTCTTCGGTGAGGTCTTCCATGAACGGCGTCGCGTAGTCCTTGTGGAACGCGTAGAGCCGTTCGAACCACTCGTCGACGGGCGTGTCCCCGTTGGTACGCCAGGCCATGTTGACGTTGGTTTGTTTGCTCCCCTGCCAGGCCTGCTTGGAGAGGTTCGCCGACCCACAGATGAGTGTGCGAGACCCGTCCTGGTTCTCGACGATGTAGAGCTTCGTGTGGAGGAGGACGCGCGCGGAATCGACGGTGTGGATGAGGAGGTCACCGTCTCGCCGCAGTGATTCCAGTTGCGCGGCGATTTTCTTCGCGTTGTTCGTGTTCTTCAGCGATCGCCGGTAGTCGTCATACTGGTTGTCCCCGACGATGACCTCCAGTGAGTCCACTGCGAGGTCCCGGTTTTGAAACATCTTGTAGATGAATGCCGGGGACTGACTGTACGTGACGCAGTAGACGTGCTGGGCGTCACCGAAGTAGTTCAGGAAACTATCCCATGATTTGTCGGCAGCCATCTCCAAGTCGGCGGTGCTGCCGTCATCGAACTTGACTGTGGCTTCGAATTCTGTCTTTGGCATATGTGAGGGTTACCGGTGTGTTGACGGGTGTATGAGTGGTTGCGTGAGGTTGTGCTGGTGCATAGTCAGATGTATGGGACACCGCGGATGACGCTCCCTTTGGTGAGGTAGCCCTTCATAGCGAAGTCGGCGCACTTGTCGGCGTAGTACGTGGTGATTGGAAGCCGAGTTGACCGGCTCAGCGAACCGACGTGTGCTTCCGAGAGCCAGTAGGTCTGCTGCGCGAGCGTATCGAGGTCTGTCGATCCGTGTCGTTTCACGATCTGCAGCGGCCGCGGCGTGCCAGGGCTGCCTTCCTTCCCACCGGTGGTGGTCAGGTAGGAGTGGTCGCCGTTGTGGACGTGGAAGGCGACGCCTTTGTCCGCGATCTCGAACCGTGCTTTCGATTCGTTGTACGCGGCGATGCGGGGATTCCCGGATTTCCGAATCTCGACGAGGTCGAACCGTTGAATGAGATCCCGGGCTTTGTCAAGACGGTCGATGAGGTTCTCGACATCGAGGTAGAACTTCCCGTCACGATGGATGACTATGTGCCGCGGTGGCCGGCCTTCTTCTTCCGCGAAGATTTCCAGGACGTGCTTGATGACGTTCGCTACGTCGTCCTCGTCGAACGTCTCACCCGCCTGCTTCGTGACGGCCTCGGACGCGAGAATCGTTCCATCAGCCATAATGACGTTTGCCGCCGCGCCGAGATGTTGCTGAGTCGCGTGGTCGTACGTCACGTCAAGCCCGACGAACGCATCAACGCCTCCAGGAATGTCGTCGATACGCCACGGTACCCCGCCCGCTTTCCCGATAAGGGACGAGCAGATGTTCCCGCGGTAGTTGCCGTTACCGAGATTGTCGACGGAGATCATCTGACTCGGCACGCCGAGCTGCCCGAGCCGCCGCTTGAATTCGGGGTACGGGTCGTCGTAGTCCGCTGCCGCAGCTTCGTCTGCATCCGGCACGACGATCAGCGCTGCATCGTAGTCACTTGCGTTCTGGGCGTGCTGGGAGTAGTGGAACTCCGAGCCGAGTTCGTAGGTTTCCTGATCGAACGCCGTCGGACCCGCATCGTAGTCTGCGAGCTTGTTCAGCAGCGAGAGCACGTACGGCCGTGCATCGTCCTCCTCGTCTTCGGGATACAGCGCGATGATGTCGAACGACTCTGGTGCCTTGTACACGCCATACTCGTTCCGTTCCAGCCCGCCAGCTCCGTAGTATCCCGTCTTGCCATCGCCGAACCGCAGGTTCGGGATATTCGGCGTTTTCTGTTCCCGGTATCCATCGTTCGTTGGCTGGGGGACCGGATCGAAGCCGAAGCACGGTGTCGGACCGAGCAGATCGACGAATGACGTGACGACGTTGAACCGTTCCTCGGGCTTCATCCGGCTCTCATTGTGGATGACATTCAAGAACGTCTCATCGACGCGACCCAGCTGGTCGAAGGTTGGGATGACCTTGCAATATTCCAAGAGCTGCGGGAAGATCGAATCCTCGTCGCTCCCATACTGCAGGTCGGCGATGATCGGGTCACCGGCCCGCATCGAGTCGATAACATCCTGATCGACGTGCTTCTCGTGGTACTCCGACATCGGGACGCCCGGCCCGTCGAGCACATCATCGTAGTCCATATCGATGATCTCCTTGACCGTCGCCGTGCGCGCACTATCGTACAGGTCCGTGTCGTGCTCGACGGTCACTCCGGTGATGTCGTGTCCACGCTCTACCCACTCGGCGGCCGAAAACGTCGATTCCAGGTGATACGCGACGTTCACGCCGCAAATCACGGTCCCGTCAGCATCGACGCGAATCCGGCACTTGTACTTCCGATAGGCTTCGAACAACCCGCTGTTCGCCGTTCGCTGGGGGGTAGGTTCGATGATCGAATCGATACCCGACACCTCGAAGCGACCAGCAACGGCTCGTTTCACGTCCTGTTTGACAAACTTCTGGAGCGGACCGTCGTCCGTATACGAGCGCGCTTCCAGTGTCGTCTCGCCCTGGTGTACCGGCTTGACTGTGTACCCGTGAATCGAGATCGTATCCCGGAGTTTCTTGGTCGCGTAGATACGCCGCCGTGACGCATCGGCCGTTGTCACAGGGCTGCCGATCTGTGACTGGTAGTAGTTCGCCGCTTTCGCCGTGAACCCCTCAATACCGTTCGTGAAATCATCAGGGTCGATTCCGCCACTCCCGGTCGCCCGGAGTTCGTACTCATAGACAGATAGCTCCGGCAACTCCCCGAGTTCGAACTGCAGCAAGTAGTTCCCGTCCGAGAGCGGCTGTTGATGCAGCACCTCGCCGCCGCCATCAGCCGTCGGCCGCGGACGATCATCGACCTCACTTCCACGAACGAACCCTTCCCTACCGGACGCATTCGATGTCGTCGCGGCATCGTCACTCGAATCTCTCTCCCCTGACTGCCCGACCGACTCTTCTGAGGTTTCACTTCCGGCTGGCGGATCGTCTAACAGCGTGACGGTAAGATCATATCCGGGGTTGAGTTGCATCTCGTCCCTGAACTCGTTCCCGACGACGTTTTCTAGGAGATACCACTCCCCGATCTGCCACTCGAAGTCCGCGACCTCGTTGTTGTGGAACACTGTCAGATCTACTGCCGCGCCGTTGGTGTCCTCCAGCTGGATTTTCCGAGCGATGGTATCGTGGTCCCACTCGTCAATCCCTGTGACGCGCAGCGCGATGTCGATCTCTTCCCCATCCTCGATATCGGCCTTAACTGCCATCTACGCCGACCAACGGACGCCCAGAATAAATAGGTTTCTACTAGACGAATTCTAAACACGGTAACTCAGCTTTAGCATCAAACTGTTACAGGAACCAGATACAGCCAGCTCAATAAGCTGCTTCTGATGCAGTATCGAGCGACATCGAGAGTCGAAAATCTGCTATACTGGGTCTAGTAGATAGCAATACTACAGTAGAATCCAAATAGACACATCGGGATGCGTGAATATTTGTACTAGCCCATAATAATCGTCTCTATGCTCGGGACAGGCAGCGCAGAAGAGTTCATCGGCGACGCCGAACACCACAACCAGTGGTGGAGTGACGAGACTTCTCCAGAACTATCGCAAGCCATAGACCTCACCCCGCGATCTGATTTCCACCGCGTTCTCAAAACGACGAACACCCACTACACTGACAGCGTCGAAAACCTCGTCTACGCAATTCACGGCCAGACTGGCATTGGCAAAACCACCCTTCTCCACCAACTCATCGCAGCGCTCCTCAGCACGACCGACTTCCCGCACCAAAACACAGAACTTGAACTTGTCTCCGCAATCGAGCCACGGCAAATCCTCTACATCCCCTTAGAGGACTCCTTATACCAGCTCGAACGCGCGGGCGACGACATCAACCGCCTCAACCAGGTCATCGACTACTTCCAGACGCACGTCGCACCCCGTCAGGGACACACGTTCATCCTCCTCGACGATGTCCAGGCCCTTGATCTCGATGAGGATCGGAAAGCGGAGCTACTTGACATCGTTGACGAGAACACGTACGTCTTCCTGACCGGCATCGTCAAATCTCAAGTCGATCTCTCCACGACTGAATCCGCCGACAGCGTCGAGGAATTCGAACTGTGGCCGATCCTCCCGATGAAATTCATCGACACCGTTCAAATCGGCGCAGGCCTCGGCATCGATTTCGATGACGAATTCAGAACCCGCCTCGAACAATACCAATCATCAGACTTAGACGGTCCATCGCCAATCAGGACGATTCGTAGTGGCCTGTCTGGGGCGACTTCCGAAACCACTCTCGATACTGCTGTTGAGACACTCTCGGAACTCTGCTTCAACATTTTCGATGCGGACGACAGAAACAACCTCCACGATGCCGCGCGCGCATACCTACGAACAGGCGGGACCCTCCACCAAACAGACGACCCATCTATCCGAAACGAACTCTCCAAATCCCATTTCCTCCTCTTCCTCTACAAAGAACTCGCCAAATACTACTCCATCCAGCAACCCGAAAACCTCCACCGACTCAGTTCCATCGCAGCCACCAACGCCGGTGAAGAACTCCAGTACACAGCCCTCAGCGACCAGATCGGCGTCGACAGGCGAACCGTCGATAGCTACCTCGATGTGCTCGACGAAGGCATCGCTGTCACCGAATCTCACGACTACTCTCTGCGACGCTACCGCCGCACCCGTTTGTACCTCCGCAATCCACGGCACCTCGTTCTCCTCTCCCAACGTCAGGAACACCACGGCTTCGAAGGCTACGAACAGCAAGACACGCTCAACCACGAATTCGAATACAAACTAGCCCGCACCGTTGCCTTCGACCACGCCAAACGCCTCGCGTTCACCGTCGGCGCAAACGATGTCGAATACACGGAAACCAAATCCGGCCTCGTCGACTACATCCTTCACCGCAACGGCCACGTTCTCCCCTTTATTTTCTCCTACCACCCGCACACTGGCAACGCCGAAACAATCGCCGAAGAATTCACCCCAGAATCCGGCCAGCACACTAAATCCGACAGTGAAGAGCTACAAGAGTTAGACTACCAGGCACCATACCGGTTCATCATCACCGACAGTCTACCAAAGGAAGTCAGAGAGGACGAATCATTGATTGTTGAGAACGGCGATACCAATATTTGTTATCTGCCCTATTGGTTGTTCTGCCTCATCTGTTGATTTCGGGGGGCTCTCCTACGACTCCAGAAATGTACCCGCTGAGTATTATATGGGATATGACGGGGGGCAAACACTTATTCCAGATGGGTGATACAGTGTGACGGTAATAGATGTCACAGGTTCGGACAACAGACGAATTACTGACTGAGATCCGAGGGGAATGCCTGGGGGCATACCGAAGTCAACCAGGCCGAATTGACGGGGATATCGGGAACGAGTCTGAGAATCAAAGTAACTATCACGGCCGGTTTATCTACGAATTAGTTCAGAACGCTGATGATGTCTTAGACGACCGGGAAAAACAGCGGGCTAGGTTTGAGTTGCACGATGATCGACTGTATATGGCTCATACAGGCGCACCGTTTACTGAGGAGAACGTTAGAGCACTGTGTATCCTCGGAAAGAGCTCAAAGAGCGATGAACACGCAACTATCGGACAGAAAGGGCGTGGTTTCACCTCTGTCTTGGAAATCACGAATTCCCCAGCAGCGTACTCCACAACGTATGACTTCCAGTTTGATAGGCAAACGGCGTACGAGATAATACGCTCTGAGTTGGATTTAGAACGCTCATTAAATCCGAGTGACGTGCCGGTATTAACAATACCTTTTCTCCCTGATAAACGCCCTCCGCGTGTACAGGAACTCTTAGCTGATGATTCACCGTTCACAACGGTGTTCGAATTTGAACTACGGGATGGGCGCTACGAGACAATCAAACAGCGTCTTGCTGATCTTAATCCCCAGATTATGCTCTTCCTTCGGAATTTGGAGCAGTTGGAGATCGTGATCGATGGAGATGAGCTAGTTTGGGAATTGAACCGATCCTCAATCGATGCGGATTTGAACGAGAACGTCACAAGTTCAAAAATAGACATTAGCTGTGATGGAATCCGTGCAGAGTGGGGTCCCGATGCGGAACAGCACCGCTACGTCAAATTTCGCAAGGTAGACATCCCCGTCACGCATCGGGAAGGACTCGAAGGACCTCATTGGGAGTCCGTTGAATTCACAGAAATCGGTGTAGCTCTTCGGTATGAAGAACGGGAAGACAAAGTACATCTCCAACCGTTCGACACAGCTCCAAATATCCACTTGTTTCTGCCCACAGAAGAACCAAGCCCGTTCCCGTTGTTAATCAATGGAGCATTCAAGCCGGATAGTTCACGAACCGGGATTCCTGTCGTAGATGAGCAAGATGGATACAACGCGTTTCTGCTGGACGAGCTCGCGGAATTAATCGCGTCAGATGTACTTAAGTACGCAACCGGCACTGGGACAACAGTTGATGAGTTCCTTTCGTGCATTCGGTATCATAACGACGCGCTTTCCCGTGATGCGCCGGCGTATCTCGCCTCAGCACTTGCAGATGAGTTTTGGGAGACTCGCTTTCTCCCAGTTGTTGACGACGATCTAGCGTGTAGGGTGTCGGAGGACAGGTATTCGCCTTCAGAACTGATTCTACCGTACTCACACGAAGACGCTCGCTGGATCGGGTCTGAGATCGCATCCCTCTATGGCAGTGGGGAAGTCCCAAACGAAATTGATCCGCAAACAAGGCGCTTCCCAGCAGTAGATCTCCTTGAAGACGCCAGCATTCACACGCTGCAATCACTCGGGGTTGAAAGTCTGAACGCAGACGAAGTCCCGTTGCTACTTGCTGCAGCACCTGCTATGCGGACTACGATTCGATCGTTTGACGATGTCGGGCTTCGCCGCAAAGTTGATCCCGTGTTGCACGTTCTCATCGGCGTTGAGTCCGTCGCCAGTGATACCGAAGTTAGGGATCAGTTCCTTGACGCCTGTACAGAGGAACCTGTATTTCCGGTTTCGGTAACTGACGATGGTCAAATCAACCGCGTCTCAACCAGCTCCATTAACTTACTCTTCCCGCCAGAAAACTTCCAGCTTCAGGTTGAGCTGACCGGAGTTCAGTTCCTCGCCCCACAAATCTATCGTCCAGAGGGATGGACTCGTCCTCGTGGTGAACACGGAGACACGGATGACTTCCAGTCGGAACTGGCCTCAATCTGGAGTATCGAAGCGTTCGATTTCCAGTCCTTCGCACAGGCGGTCATTCTTCCACGACTCCCCCGGAGCAGAATACCGATCGGTGATATCTCTGACCTGAAATCAATCTCGCAACTTCGTGTGCTACGGGAACTTGCCGGGGAGACAGTGAAACCCTCTAATCCGCTCGTCCACGAACCTCGGAAGGAAGAGGAGCTCTACCGACTCTGTATGCTCCCAGTCCCGACCAAGGATCACGGGTGGGAGCCGGCTTACAAAGTTTACTTCGGCGAGGACTGGTTTGATGAATCGTTCCCAGATTGGGCATCGCCACTTTCTGTTCTCGATGCAGCGCGCGATGTAGACCCACCAGTCCTAGCCGCACCCGAGGTACTCCTCACAGACTCGGAACTCGATGCTGAGGACGAAGCGACAGGGACGGACGAGGAAACGACTGTTCGTGACACGTGGTTCGCTTTCTTCCAGTGGCTTGGGGTTACACCCCACCTACGACTTACGCCGCTATTCAATCCCGAAGAAGAACGTGAATACGGGGCGACAGCCGACCTTGGCCGTCCTTCAGAAAAACATCCAACGTTAGGTGCACTCCATCAGTCAACGTGGGATCGATTCCGGGAGCAACTGCAAAATGCCGTCGACGACAGCACAGCTAGTGACCGGAACAACCTATCAATTTACCGTGCTAACCGATTAGAGTTCTGGCCGACAATCCGCGATGCTGCCGAGGCCGACGAAACCGTTGCTATTCGTTTGTTCTGTCATCTCGCATACTGGTGGGAAATGCGGTACAGTGAGGCGACAACTGTCGGTGTCGGCGGACATTCTGTGAGTGCTAATCAGGTCGCCAGTCGAAACAAGGGAGTCCCCAATTCAACCGAACGGTACCCCCTCGGACGGAACCTCTGGTTATGGGAACTCAGAGAAACCGATTGGTGCCCCTCAATTCACGGGCAGTACAAGCCAACGCGAGTCTGGCAGCGAACTGATTCACTAATCGAACAGTTCACGATTGACCAGCAGGGAACAGTCCTCCTCCCCGTCCTCCACAACGATATCGAAACACGCATTGGTAGTCCCCCGGATGCGTTGTGCCAGTCACTCGGCATCCGAGCCACGATCGCCAGTAGTGATTTCCAACCTGCAGATGCAGAACTCGTCTGTCAGCTACTGGCGAAGCGAGCAGATATGATGACTGATTCAGAAATCGATGACGCGCTGCCTACAATGCGGACCGCGTATCGAGAACTGGCAATGGTGATGCCGTCACGGCAGAAGCGTGATCCCCCGGAAGCCTGGCAGGAGAGTGCGAGTGACCTCGCGTCGACATCTGTCGTCTGTGAAGTATCCGATGGTGAGTACGAACTTCGTGCCGCTGAGAATGCGTTCTACGTCACTTCTCGTGGTGAGCGCCAACAAATACCGCTTTCCGACCCACCTGTATTCATTCTTCAGGAAAATGAGGCGGGAGCGTATGGTCGATACTTCGGTATGCAGCCATTACTGGACGCTGTCGAGACGGAACTCCCAGATCCCGATTCCAGTCGCCGCGACGAACTGACGGCGAACGTTCAGACCTTCCTTACAGAACGCACAGACGCGATTCGGTGTCTACTCTCGCGTGACCGACCGTCACAACGAGCGGAGGACGCCGATACGCTTGACCGCTTCATCGACGAGGTCACAGTTGTAGATGCGTTGAACGTTGTGTATCGACTGGGGGAGTACAGTGAGCGAGCAGAGCCCCCGTGGTTCATTCAATCACCCGAACGCGTCGGTGCACGACGTACTCCCTATATCCGCGCCTCCGGTGACGATGTTCGGGGTATGATGGACACTGTTGCCAAGGCCCTTTGTGAGTTTCTAGACTATCCAAACATCGGCGATGTCGTTCTCGTTCTCCAGACGGACTCAGAGCTGGAACGGGAGCGACGACTTGACCTGCTAGACGCACCCCGTGACTTGCTTGATGAATCCGCAATCGGGATCCGCGGCAATTCGATTGGTTTGGGAAGCGTCAGTGATGATGACGCCAGTGACTCCTCAGGACAATTTGAACCTTCCCTGCCTGGAGAGGATGCCTCGCCAGGGGGCGCGCAGGACGAGAGTGATGATACGACCCGTGCTCGGGGTACAGATACTGATCCTGCTGAACAGCTGTGGGATCCGGACGAGTTGACGATCACCCTCGAAGACGGGACCGAAATCGAGGGGGCAGGCGTTGACGGCGGAATAGTCACGAACGGGGAAGGGTCCAGAAACAGCGGGTCAAACGGTGGTTCTCAAACAAATACGTCATCTTCTCCGGGGTTAGGTGGAATTCGAGAGGCGATTAATCAAGTTGGCAGGGAAATTGCGTATAGTTTCGAATGTTCACGGCTACAAGCCGAAACCGGTGTGGACGACCCGGAAAAGTACGTGTTTCACGTTGATGATCGCTCCCATATGGTACGAGCACGGAGAGGTATCAAATCGAAACCTGTTCTCGACTGGCTCACCCGCGACATCGGTCTCGACTTCACATATCCCGGATTCGATATCCTCACTGTTCATCCCGATAGCAACGACACCAATCCCAAAATTGACCGTCTTATCGAGGTCAAATCTCAAAAGGGAGATGGAGACGTTTCAATTTCCTTGAACGAGTGGAATACCGCAACACACGACGAACTACAGGAGAATTACTATCTGTACGTTGTTGCAGATCTCGGACAAGGCTCCTCCGGCTACCCGTTCATTCGAACCATTCAAAATCCGTCGAAAATCCTTCGAGCTAAACCGGAGGAACAAACGTCGATCTCCCTAACGGTGAACACAAAGCGCTTCTCGAAGGGAGGCACAGTCAAAGAAATCCCTTTGAGTCAGACTGAGTAGCTCATCGAGGAGACAGTCAGAGCGCAGTTTAATGATAGCTGAGAAAGAGTACCGGTTATAATGGCAGCTACACTCACCGAACCCACCGTTCTCGCTGCCGCAAAAGAAACCCTCTATCCCGATCTCAACACGAGCCCAGACCATTACGCTGTCACGGAAACACAGTTCACGAAACCATCGTGGGGCGGGTGGAAGATACCCGATGAGTTGCATCGTCGCCTCGCACCGTACAATACGATTCGACTCACGGACGGGGAACCTGATCTTCTCGGCGTCGGGATGCCTGCTCTCGAAGTCCTGAACGCCGATGCCGCAACAACGCCGGTCACGGTAATCGAAGCGAAAGGCCACAACAGCGACCCGAGTGCTGCCGACGTTCGGCGCGGAATCAACCAGGCACACGGCCATTTGTCCGAAGTCAACATCGGGTACGTTGCCGCTCCAATCCAAAGCATCACCGACCAGGCACGTGCACTGGCCCGAGACCTCAACATCGGCGTCATCGGTGTCGAGAACTCATACGATGCCACGCTCATCGAACCTGCTCGCGTCACCGGTGTCGGGGACTTCTCTACTACGATTAATGCAATCCGGTTCCAAGCTACTACGCATCAACTCACTGAGGGCAGTTTCCCAGTCAATCACCCGAAGAATTATCTAGGCTATGTCCTCGCATTCTCTGCCGACGGTGATACGCAAGACCTCTATTCTGAGCACGTCATCAACGGCGTCTCAGAGGCCCGCCGAGGCGCAATCTTGCTCGGCTTGGTCGATACTCAGCCTAACGGGGTGACACTGACTCAGCTTGGAGCGGAAGTTGTCCGTTTCGCACGCGATCAACACGGCAGCCTCTCGGCAGCACTCACCCGGTTCGACACTTGGTGGGGAAAATCAACTCGATTCACAGACCTCGCTCCCCGCTGGGCGCAACTGGCCCGCTCAATTGCTATCCAGTATGATCCAACGCAACTCATCATCGAAGCACTCGAACGCCTTCATCACCGCGGCATCAAACCCGCGACTATCGACGATCTCGTCCGTGAAGCCTGTCGTATCAACCAACCACTCTCCGTCGAGGTGTTCTTCACGCAATCCAGGCGCGAGAACGTGCTCACCGCCGACGGTGACATCGACGAATCAGTGCTTACCGATCCGACCGTGTACAAGTCTGGTATTCACTTTCAGTTCAAGTACCACCTCTACCACATCGGACTGCTCACGGAAGGCGGGACCGACGACAAGGACGAGGTCTTATCGAACGAGTGGGCGCTACATCAAGCGGTTGGGCGCTGACTGGCTCACTCTTCACCTGACTTACTCACCTCGGTGATGAGATTCCCGAACCGGCGGAGCAAGACTTCTGCATTTTCCATAGTTGTGGTCGGCTGGTACTGCCCCTCTTCGTACTCTGCCAGTTGGATGCTCGGGTGCGCTAATAGATTGAGTGACTGTTCAATGACGTGCTGCTCTGGAACATGCTCCTCATTGTACATACCTTTCAAAATCAAGCGGAGCCGGTCAGCAGTTCCTTCTTCCGGATCGGCTCGTTGCAGCGCTTCCATTACCGCTAGCAAGTCCTCAGTACCGCCAAGACGGGTCCGGAGTTCATCATCGATCTGATCAAGCCGGTCATCTTGGAACGCACCCGGTTCGGTGAGATACGTCGAGAGTGTTTCAGGCGGAATCCCATAGGCATCACGCCGTTCTAAGAGCGCCTGGAGATGATCCGTCGCAAGGAGAACGATGCCCTGTCGGTCCGCATCTTCAATTGCTGCCGGAGTGAAGCCAGGTGCAACAACAATCGCTTGGTCGGCTGAGTGTCGTTCCTTATGCCCCTGAATTCGTGTTGCATCCGGCGAGGCTAACCTCCCACTGCTCCGCGCCTTCACCTCGATGACCGCGTGAATTGGAGCCGTGATTTCAACGTCCGTATCATCTCCGCCTTCAATCCATCGCGCTTCAAACCCCAACT